>DAITPI010000278.1:0-6103 GCA_036833655.1 Anaerolineales bacterium
AACTGTGGCAATTCACCCCAACATCAAGTTGGACAGACTGCGACACTTGCACTAAGACGCAAGCCTCAAGTGCAGGTGAGTGTGCAGCACCTCCGCCAAATCTGCAATCATGCGTGCCTATTTGAGAAGGCATTTCAAAGTACTCAATTCGCCGCGAAAAATCCAGATAGGAACAAAACCATGAGGACTACAATACGGCATCTATTTCTTATTTGGCTTATTTTGAACCTCACGGATAAGAGCCATGTGGACTGCAATTTCAAGCCCCCTGATTCGCAGCCTACTTAAGTCCACATGGTTAGCCTAAAAGGCTAACCATGTGGACTACAGTCGGGGTGGAGAGATTTGAACTCTCGACCTCACGGACCCGAACCGTGCGCTCTACCGGTCTGAGCCACACCCCGTCAAAGTCCCCGTTAGGGGATAAGCGTGCGAATTATACACCAGATTATTATGGATTCAGCATGACTTCCTGGCTGTAAACATAGAATAATCCATTGATGCGGTCATCGTCCTGGCGGATGGTCAGGCGCGCCAGCGTGGGAGCCGATACCTTGTAGGGGATCGTCGTTTCGAACAGCTGGGGATCGATGCTGCTGACGTTGACGATGCGCAATCCCAGGGACTTGCCCTCCGGGTCGATCAGCTCCATCACCACCGGGTTCAGGTTGCGGGGCCAGACGTCGCCTTTCACGGTCAGCACACCGCCTGAAACTTCTTCCTCCGAAAGCGGGCTGGTCACCCCGACCGGTTCCGACGGGTTCCCCGGCGGGTTGATCTCATTCGTCCCGGAGGCGAGCAGGAGCACGTGGACCGAGTTCAGCGACTCGAGCCGTCCCTGTTTGTCCCGCGTGCTCACCGTGATCCGCCCCACCTCCGCCGCGCCCGGGATCTCGAACGGGATCTTGATCTGCTGGTCTACGCCCTTGCCAGAGATCGGCACCTTCTTGACGTTGCGCGTCAGTAAACGGCCGTCCTCGCCGTAGAGGTCGATCTGCACTTTCTCGCTCTGCCCGGCAACGATGTTCATGCGGAGTGTGATCGGCGAGACCACCCTGGACATCGGTCCAGGCGCAGAGATCTCGATCGCCGCCAGTTCATGACTCGGGATGGTGGTCTGCGTAAAGGTGGGACGCGGTCGCGGCGTGGGAGACGGGCGCGGGGTGTTCGAGGGCAGCACCGTCGGCGTGAGCACCAGCGCCACCTGCGTGCCTAAACGGTCCGCAGATTCCGCGGTCAGCGCGATGACCGTTGGCAGGTAGTCGGGCGGATACAACGTGGGAACGGGACCCGTCGCCGGTGCGGCACAACCCGCTAACAGGCTGAGGAGGGCAACAAGCAGGAGGAGAGCTCTTTGCATACGATCCGATTCATGGACAAGTCCAACACGTCTGCTTTCGACCTGTTGGACCTGCCGGTTGAGCCAGACTCGGAGGTGGAATCTTATAGTCCGTAGATCTCGCTATATTTCCCGGTCAGATAGCGGACATACGGTTCCGCGTTGATCCGCGAGCCGGTCGCCATCTCGACGAGCTTTTGCGGCTCATACTTTTGACCGTGCCGGTGGATATTCTTCCGCAGCCAGCCCAGCAGCTCGCTGAAATTGCCCTTGCGGATCTGCTCGTTCAGCTCCGGGATATCTTCGTTGATCTTCTCCCACAACTGGGCAGAGACCAGGTTCCCCAGCGCGTACGTAGAGAAGTACCCGATCATGCCGCCGGACCAGTGGATATCCTGCAGCACGCCGCGCGCATCGTCCGGCGGCGTAATGCCCAGATACTCCTGCATCTTGGCGTTCCAGACCTCGGGCAGGTCCCGAACGGCGATCTTGCCTTCTACCATGCCGATCTCGATCTCGAGGCGCAGCATGATGTGCAGGTTATAGGTCGCCTCGTCCGCGTTGACCCGGATCAGCGAAGGCTCGACCTTGTTAATGGCTTTGTAGAACGACTTCAGGCTGACACCATCCAGGTGGGTGGCAAAGAACTGTTTGAATGCCAGATAGAAGTGCTCCCAGAACGGCAGTGAACGGCCGACCAGGTTCTCCCACAGCCGGGACTGCGACTCGTGGAGCGCCAGGGAGGTGCCGCCCGCCAGCGGCGTTCGCTCGTACGCCTGATCGATGCCCTGCTCGTACATGGCATGGCCCGCCTCGTGCATGGTGCTGAACAACAGGGCAAGCGGGTTGTCATCCTCATAGCGCGTCGTAATGCGAACATCGTTCACGCTGAAGGTGCTCTGGAAGGGGTGCGGGGCTTTATCCTGCCGGCCGCGGCTCCAGTCATAGCCAAACCCGGTAATGACATCCTCGCTGAAGCGCAGCAGCTTCTTCTCGTTGTATTTTCGGTAGAGGAAATCGTCGCGGACTTGCCTGGCGGAGGCGATTGCCCGGATCAGCTCCAGCTGCCGGGGTCGCAGGCTATCGAAGATCGCCTGGACCTCGGCCGTCTTCATGCCGCGCTCGAAATCGTCCAGCAGGATATCATAGGGATGATCGGCAGCCGGGAAAAACGAGATGTACTTGTGCACCAGCTCCAGCACTCGCTCGAGATGTGGCTGGAAGATGGCAAAATCAGACTTGTCCCGTGCTTCTACCCACGCCTCGAACGCCTGGGCGGAGACCATCTGCTGCTCGGCGACAAACGAGGGAGGCACGCGCCTGGCTTTGTCATAAGTGTGAGCAGCCACCCGCACGATCGCCGCTTCATCCGTATCGGCGCCGTTGAGCTCCTTTTGCAGATCCTCGATTAGCCGGCCGACCTCATCGTTAATGAACTTCTCCTGTGCGATCATGCTCAACGTGGCAAGCTGGCGGCCCCGCGCCTCGTTGCCTCCCGGAGGCATATTGACCTGCTGGTCCCAGCTCAAGACGCTGACAGCCCGGCCAATATCGGCAACTTCGCCCAGCCTTTCCTTTAATTGTTCCAGTTTTTCACTCATTGCATCTCCTGTCATGGCATCTTGCCGCGGGCGCTCGATCCTAGGCAACCCTCCAGCGGAGGGGCTTGCCCTGCAGGGCTGCCAGTACCTCGCCAGCAATATCCTCGGCGGCACGGGACTGTGCTTCCGCGGTCTGGGCGCCCATGTGCGGCGTGGCAATCACACGCGGATGCGAGACCAGCTCCGTCAGGCCGGGCGGTTCCTTCTCGAAGACATCCAGACCGGCGGCAGCCACCTTGCCGTTATTCAGAGCATTCAACAGGGCGGACTCGTCGATGATCCCGCCGCGGGCAGTGCTGATGATCCGCACGCCATCCCTCATCTGGGCGAATGCCATGGGACCGATCAGGTCGCGGGTCTGGACGTTGAGCGGCAGGTGCAGCGAAATGAAGTCGGACCAGGCGTACAGGTCCTGCAACGAGACTGGCTCGCCGCTGCCCTGCTCGAGCTCATGCTCCAACACGTTCGGGTCGTAAACGATCACATTCATGCCAAACGCCGAGGCGCGCCGCCCGACTTCGATGCCGATGCGACCGAAACCGATAATGCCCAGCGTCTTGCCGTTCAGCTCGACCCCTTCGAATTCCTTCTTCAGCCAATCCCCTTGTTTCATGGTCGCATCGGCGCGCGGGATTGCGCGCGCGACCGATAACAGCAGCCCGAATGCCAGCTCTGCCACGGCTACGGTCGTGGAAGACGGCGCGTTGACCACGGTCACGTTGTGCTTCTTGGCGGCTTCCAGGTCGATATTGTCCACACCCACCCCGGCACGACCGACCACCTTGAGACGGGAAGCGGCGTCGAACACCTCGGAGGTGACGCGGGTCTTGCCGCGCACGATCAGGGCATCGTAACCGGCGATGGCACCGAGCAGATCCTCCGCCGGGGTGTTGTCGCGATACTCGACGTTTGCGTCTTTACGCAAAATGGACTGGCCAAGCGAGTCCAGTCCGTCAGCAATAAAAATATTGTAATTAGGCATGGACCTATTTTAACACGGTAGAGGCATGGCAGCGCCGTGCTCTCGATCGAGATCATTCATAGCGCAATGCTTCTACCGGCTCCAGACCTGCCGCACGATTTGCCGGATAGATCCCGAAGAACAGCCCGACGATCGCCGAAAAAATGGTCGCCAGCGCCACAGCGTCCAGCCCGACGACCGGCGTAAAGGCCGTCCCACTCGCAACCGCGATCCGCCCCACAGCGTACGAGATCAGCCATCCCAGCAGAATACCGATGAGCCCGCCGATCAGGCTCAACAGGGACGACTCCGTCAGGAACTGGATCAGGATATCCCGGCGCCGCGCCCCCAGGGCTTTGCGCAGACCGATCTCGCGCGTGCGCTCGGTGACGGATACCAGCATGATATTCATGATGCCGATCCCGCCCACCAGCAAGGAGATCCCCGCAATGCCACCCAGGAAGATCGTCAGGATGCCGGTAATGGACTGGAACGTCGAGAGCAGGTCCTGCTGCGAGAAGATCGTAAAGTCGTCGGCGCCCACCGGCGTGCGGTGACGCGTGCGCAGGATCTGGGCGATCTCTTCTGTGGCTTGCCCAACCACGTCCCCGCTGACCGCCTGCACAAAGATGATATCGGCGCGGTCGCTGGTACTGCGGCGGATGAGACGGGTCTGGGCGGTGGTGAACGGGACCAGCACCTGGTTGTCCTCGCTGCCAAACGCGCTGCCACCCTTGGATTCAAGCACGCCCAGGACGCGGAACGGCTGACCCTCGATACGCACGGTTTCGCCCGTCACGCCATCGGCATGCCCGAACAGGTTCTCTGCCACCTCGGAACCGAGGATGACCACCGAGGCGCGCCCCAGCATGTGCTCCTCCGTGATCGGGTCGCCCTCGGAGAGCTTCAGGTTACGCACCTGGAAATAGGCGGGCGTAACGCCGAAGAGCTGAGGCGACGTCTGCTCACCGCCAAACGAAACAGTGGCATCGCCTTGCAAGGCTGGCGCCACCGCTTCGATCGAGGGCGCTGCAAATCGATCGCCTAGCGCCTCGGCATCGCCTATGGTCAACGGCTTGGGATTGCGGACTTCATCGCCCTGGCTGCCGCGGAAGACAAACAACAGGTTCGTGCCGATCCCGCTGATGGAGCCGGTGATGGAAGCCTGCGCGCCTGTGCCCACCGCCAGCATGGCGATCACCGCCGCCACACCGATGACAATGCCCAGCACGGTCAGACCCGACCTGAGCTTATTGCCGCTGAGACTTTCGAGCGCCTCCAGGAATGCCTGTGCAATGCTCATGATCCACCCCCGCCCTGCCCGTTGGGGCGTGGCCCATCGTCGAGCAGCCCGTCCCGCAGGCGGATGACGCGCCGGGTCTGCTCCGCAACTGTCGGGTCATGCGTGACGATAATCAACGTGGTGCCAAAGTTCTTGTTCAGATTCAGAAGAAGCGTCATGATTTCCCTGCCCACTTTTGAATCCAGGTTGCCGGTCGGCTCGTCCGCCATGATGATCGCCGGGTTATTGACGATGGCGCGGGCGATGGCGACGCGCTGCTGCTGGCCGCCGGAGAGCTCATAGGGACGGTGTGTCATCCGGTCGCCCAATCCGACCGCTTTTAGCGCTTCGATGGCGCGGTCCCGGCGACCCTCCGGATTCCCAGAATAACGCAGCGGCAGCTCCACATTGGTGATCGCGGTCTGTCGCGAGAGCAGGTTGAAGCTCTGGAAGACAAAACCCACCTTGCGGTTGCGGATGCTCGCCAGCTGGTCGTCGTTCAGCGAAGCGACCGGCTCGCCGTCCAGCACGTATTCGCCGGACGTGGGACGGTCGAGGCATCCGAGCGTGTTCATCAGCGTGGACTTGCCCGAGCCGGAGGGTCCCATGATCGCCACGAACTCGCCGCGCTCGATATCGAAGGAAACGCCGCGCAGGGCTTCCACTTCCACTTCGCCCATCTTGTAGACCTTACGCAGGTCGCGGGCCTCGATGACGTTCGGCATCATATTACCCGCCAAACCGGCCGCCCGGTCCGCCGCCGGGAGCGAACTCGACCGGCGGGTTGAGGACGATCACATCGCCCTCCTTGACTTCGCCGCCCGCCAGGGCGCTCACCGTGTCAGATGAGGAGCCAAGCTGGATCTCCTTTTTCACAGGCTGACCGTTCTCGAGCACGTAGACCACGCGCTCACCATTTA
>DAITPI010000279.1:0-6092 GCA_036833655.1 Anaerolineales bacterium
TGCAACTCCTCCTGATCAGTGTCGCTGGCTGGGTCAATCAGCACCAGCAAGCGGTGATTGAATACCTTCAGGAAGAAAACCGCATTCTCCTCGAACCGCTCGGCGGCAGGCCGAAACGTTTCACCGATGGCCAGCGCGCGCGCCTGGCTTTCCAGATTCGCGCGCACCAGTCCAACGCCACAAGCGCGCCCATGGAGATCGACCTAGAGCCGCTCCATCAGATAGAGCACTCGTTCGGAGTCACGGAGTGGCACCGCCTCGCGGATCGCGAATCTCTCCTGGAAGGAAGCTTCGAAGCCTTCACGTGTGTAGTGAGGGAAGATATCCTCACGCGAGACCAGCAGCTTTTGAACCTGGCTGTCCGATTTTGGCACGAACTCGACGATCAGCCATTTGCCCAATGTTGAGAACAGCTCGGCGACCTGCAGCAGGGGCACGTTGTTCGAAATGGCAAGATGATGGATCAGCGCTAACGCAATAAGCAGATCTGCCGGGCCGCACTCGCCAAAAGAATCACGCTCGCGATTCGACCAGCCGATCGCCGGGCTGGGATTGGTCAGGTCGAGTAACAGCGGAAGCAGGTTCTCGGTCTTCTCCGCTTTGACCTGGCGATAGTTTTGCTCTACTGCCGCGGGGTCGATATCCGACGATACGACATAAGCGCCTGTCTCCCCCGCCAGGCGACTAAAGACCCCATTATTTGCACCCAGATCCCAGACCAGTCCTGGCTTCACCCGTGCAACCCAGTCTCGGACCAATTGTTTCTTGTGCGCAAAGGCAGCTTCCGAGTAGTTGGTAATCTCATAGTAATTTCCCCACTCGGTGCCACCGGGAATCCAGGTCAATTTTCGAATGGCGGTGTCCAGGCTGTCGATCAGCCCTGTCATGGCTTGCCTGCTCATCGTCCCGACACGCGATTTGACTTCCGCACCTGAGTACCGCTTCTGGGCGCCTGCATGTAGATGAATGTGCGTCAGCAACCCAAAGCTAAAGCGTGACGTGGAAGGCAGCAGCTGGCTGGCGAGATCCAGAGGCACACCGTCAATGTATACACGCATTAGCTGACCGAGGCGAACATCTTTCAGCGCCATCAGCGCCAGTGGCGACAGGAAGTGCTGGCAAAACTGGCGGTATGCCACCCAGGGCTGGCCCTCCTTGTAGTTCTCAAAGGAAAGCGTATCGATCAGCGTTGCCTTGCCGCGCACAAACTGGATGTTGTAGGCGCTGGCATCCTTCAGCGACATATTTGCTTTCAATGCTCGGCGCTGGATCGATAATGTTGCCAGCGCGGCATCCTTGTATTGACTGAACGACCATTCATAGGGATAAGAAATGAAGTGGACGTGTTCTGGCTGAATGATCTTGTACGCCAGATCGACCCCGGGATCCGCCGGAGGCTGATTTACTTCGATATGCGAGATCAGAAGCCCGGCTTTGCACAGCCTGTCATAGAGACCCGATTCCATCATCCGCGTATATTCGGGCTCATATTTGCGGTTGACTTGTCGGTAGAGGACTCCCCCTCGGGAGAACAGGAACCCGCTGGGGTCCCGGAAAGAGGCGGCGAGCTGCCTGCTACTTTGACTCGGAGTCGTCATCGTCGTCGTCAACGTTGGGCTTGACTCCAAACCATCCCTTGATTCTTCCCCAGGAGGCGCGCACAGCTACGCCGATGCCGAGTAACGCGGCAATCAGCAGCTGGATCAGGAAACTGCCCGAGCCCGGGTCGAGATAGGGAAGCGGTGTGAAATGCATGGGTTCTCCTCATCGGAGCCATGTGAAGCGCCCTCGTGGGCAGCCTTAACACGGCTGTTTACTAGCGGGTTTACTACTCCACAGTCTCAGGAACGACTTCCTCCAGAAGGAACGATTCCTGACAGTTCGTACATTGTGCTTCGCGTTTATTGGCGATGACCAGCAGGCCGCCACACTTCGGACAGGGCTGCTTGAGTGGTCGCTTCCAGGAGGTAAAGTCGCAGTTCGGGTAATTCTCACAACCGTAGAACGTGCGACCCTTGCGCGTCTTGCGCTCCACCAGCTCCCCGCCATCCTTGGGGCAGGTCACGCCGATCTTCTCCAGCCAGGGTTCGGTGTAGCGACAGGTCGGGAAGTTCGAGCAGGAAATGAATTTTCCGAAGCGGCCGTAACGAATAACCAGCTCCCCACCATCCTCGGGACACTGGCGGCCGATCGGCTCGGGTCCGCTTTTGGTGACCGGCATCTCTGCCTGTGCTTTTTTGATATCCTCGGCAAAGGGGCGGTAAAACTCGTGCATCACCTCCACCCACTCTGCCTGCCCGGAGGCGATCATGTCGAGATCCTCCTCCATGCGAGCCGTGAACTTCAGGTCGACTATGTCCGGGAAGTATTGTGTCATCAGGTCATTGACCTGGATGCCGATCTCTGTGGGCAGCAGGCGTTTCTCCTCGCGCACCACGTAACCGCGCTGCTGGATCGTGGAAAGCGTCGGTGCATACGTGGAGGGGCGGCCAATGCCATCCTCTTCCAACGCCTGCACGAGAGATGCTTCGGAATAGCGCGGCGGCGGCTGGGTGAAATGCTGCTCGGGGATCAGGCGGATCAGGGTCTGCTTCTGCCCCTCCACCACCTCGGCCGGGATACGGACGTTCTCCTCGTCCTCTTCGGTCTTCACATCCTCGTTCCTGGCTTCCTCATAGACCACCAGGAAGCCAAGGAATTTGACCGTCGATCCGGAAGCACGCAACAGATATTCATGCCCGGCGCTATTGCCCGTCACCTCGACCTGCAGCGTGTCGTAGACGGCTGCTTCCATCTGCGAGGCGACAAAACGCTGCCAGATCAGACGGTATAGCTTGTACATCGCCGGCTCGAGAAAATCCTTGACCTGTTCCGGCTCGCGCATCACGGACGTCGGGCGGATAGCTTCGTGCGCCTCCTGCGCGTTGGCGGAGCGGGTCTTATAGAGCGGCGCCTCACCGGGCAGGAAGTCGGCGCCGTATTTGTTCTTAATGTATTGCCGCGCCTCGGTCTGGGCGATCGACGAGACATTCGTCGAGTCGGTACGCATGTACGTGATCAAACCGGTCGCGCCGCCGTTGCCTACATCCTGACCTTCATACAGTCCCTGCGCGAGCGCCATGGTCCGTTTGGCGGTAAAGCCGAGCTTGCGGGAAGCTTCCTGTTGTAACGTGGACGTCGTAAATGGCGCGGAAGGTTTCCGCCGCCGCTCCCCGCGCTTGACTTTGGTCACCACGTACGCCGCGGTCTCCATATCGACCAGGATCGGCTTGACCGTCTCCTCATTGCCCAGCTCGGGATCCTTTTCATCGATCTTCGCCAGCTTCGCCGTGAAAGTGGATTTCAGTCCCTCTGGCTGGAGCTCGGCGTGGATCGACCAGTACTCCACAGGAACGAACGACTCGATCTCCCGCTCGCGCTCGACGATGAGCCGCAGCGCCACCGATTGGACGCGACCTGCCGAAAGACGACCCCGCACCTTTTCCCACAGGATGGGGCTGATGCTGTAGCCGACCAGGCGATCCAGCACGCGACGCGCTTGCTGGGCATCCACCAGATCCATGTTGATCTGGCGCGGGTGCGAAAACGCCTCCTTAACCGCCGCTTCCGTGATCTCGTGGAAGACGACGCGCTTGGCGCGCTCGGGAGCGATATCGGCAGCCTCCATCAGATGCCATGAGATGGATTCACCCTCGCGGTCGGGGTCAGTCGCCAGGTAGACCTCTTCGGCTTTCTGCGCCAGCTTCTTGATGTCCTTGACCACGTCCTTCTTTTCGTTGGGGACGCGATACTTCGGCGCAAAGTTGTTGTCCACGTCGACGGAGAGCTGTGACTTCAATAGATCGCGCACGTGCCCCACGGAGGCGCGCACCGTATAGCCCTTGCCGAGGTAGCGCCCGACGGTTTTCGCCTTGGCGGGCGACTCGACAACCACCAGCTTGCCTTCGCGTTTCTCGACCTTGACAGGCTTCTCCGGTGGCACAAGTCCCGCGTGCGCCTCCGTTCTTCCCATTTTATAAAGTTTCGTTCCACAGACAGGGCAAATGCCAATTGTGACCGGAGATCCCTTGGCATTGAACGATGCAACCGGATCCTTCATCTCACGCTTGGTCTTGCACTTCATGCAATATGCTTCCATACACTAACCTTTATCGATGTCGTTGCGAGGGGTAGCGTTGCGCAGCGAGCCTTCAGAGTGGAGGAACAATCTCACGATGATCGCTTGCCTCTCACTCATTTCAACGATTCGGTTCAACGCAAACTATGCAATGACAAAATCTATAAGTATTTTTCCTGATGATGCTTCTTCAGATGTTCCACCACGTCTTTGACTTTTTGTGCCTGGTCCACCTGGCAGACCATCAACACATCACCCGCATCCACGATCACCAGGTCGTCCAGGCCAATGGTAACCACCAGGCGCTCATCGTTCTTGGTGTACACGAGCGTATTATGGGTATCCAGCGCCAGATGCTGGGCATTCGCCGCTACGTTTCCATTCATATCGGGCAGCAGCACGTCGAAGAGCGAATCCCACGAGCCGACATCGCTCCAGCCCAGGCCGCCAGCGGGTAGCACAGCAACCCGCTCTGCTTTTTCCATCACACCGTAGTCGATGGTCTCGGTCTTGAGGTCGAACCAGGTTGCGTGCAGCACTTGTTCCCGCTCGGGCACATCCCAGGCGTCGGCAATTTTACTGACAGCTGCATAGTGCTCAGGCATCTGGCGCTCGATCTCCGCCAGGATCGCATCTCCACGCCAGACGAACATGCCGCTGTTCCAGGAATGATCGCCGCTACGCAACAGCTTCTGCGCTGTCTCTTCATCCGGCTTTTCTTTGAAGCGCTGGACAGTATACACCGGATATTTGTAATCGCCCTCCAGCAGCTCACCCTGCTGGATATACCCATATCCCGTGGAAGGATAGGTCGGTGTGATTCCCAGCGTTACCAGGTAGTTCTTCTGTGCCACATCGAAGGCAGTGCGGATGAGATAATGGAACAAGTCCCGGTTGCGGATGTAATGGTCTGCGGTCTGGATCGCCATCATCGCCTGCGGGTCACGCTTTTGCAGCACCGCAGCCGCCAATGCTACCACAGAGGCGGTTCCGCGTGGGGCAGGTTCAATCAGATAGTTCTCTGCGGGGATCGAGGGCACCTGGTTTTGCATCTCACGCGCCTGCTCCGCAACGGTGACCACCAGGATCCGTTCCGCTGGAAAGAGCTTCTCGAGGCGTGCCACCGTGCTCTGAAACAACGTTTCCTTGCCGAGCAAGGGCAACAGTTGTTTGGGGGTTTCCTTTCGAGAGATGGGCCACAGACGTGTACCACCGCCTCCCGCCATGATCACGGCATATGTATGCTCGGAACCAACTTGTGCCATATCCTCATCCTAGATAAAGTAGTCGGATTGTACTTCACGGACAGCGACATAATTCATGCCACCCACCTGACGTACCATCCCCTTGAGCTCCATGAGCGCCAGGGTTGCCGAGACTCGCTCAATGGGCAACTCCGCCTGCCTGCGGATCTCATCGACGTGCAACGGCTCGGCGCCGAGCACATTCATCAGGCGGGCTTCTGTCTCATCGGTGGGGATGATCTTTCGCGCAGCCTTCTGCTCGCCCAGGCGGGTCAGGTCCAGCGCCTGCATCAGATCGTCCACACTCAACAGGGGCAGCGCACCTTTCTGGATCAATTTGTTCGTGCCCTTGCTTTGAGGGGCAAGTATACTACCGGGCACCGCAAAGACCTCGCGACCCTGTTCGGCGGCAAATTCAGCCGTGATCAACGCGCCGCTGGTCTCGCCGGCCTCGATGACGACAACTGCCAGGGATAGCCCGGAAATGATGCGATTGCGCGGAGGGAAGTTGGAGGCGTCTGGCGGCGTGCCCGGTGGATAATCGCTGATGACCGCCCCGCGTTCCGCCATCTTCTCAGCCAGGGCGCGATGCTCAGGCGGATAGATCTTATCCACCCCCGACCCCAGCACGCCAATCGTGCGCCCACCGGCTTTCAGCGCCGTCTGGTGGGCGATCGCATCCACGCCGCGTGCCAGCCCACTGATGACGGTAATTCCATTAGCAGCCAGAA
>DAITPI010000280.1:0-6072 GCA_036833655.1 Anaerolineales bacterium
GGATCGGCAGTGCGAGCTTCTCCCGCAGCATGCCCAGGATGTTTGTGTTCGCCCAGCCCGGCTTGGGAGTCGTGGTGATATATCCGTACGTGGGTGAGCCCGGGCTTACATCGAAGGGACCGAACGAGCCGAGTCCGATGGCCAGGAGCCGATTCACATATGGCGCGAAAAACTCGACGACCTGCGCGATCGTCTCGTCAGGGGTGGCGGTGGCGAAGCGCCTCTCGGCGATGATATTCTCCGGGCCGCTGCCTACCGCACAGTTGAACTTGGTCCCGCCCCCCTCAATGCCGCCGAATAGAAGCTGATCGCTCATAGTTCCTATGGTTACTCCATCGCCGTGCTGCGTTGATTTACATCTCTGCTTTTGCCTCGCGCGCTGCCTCTCGAATCAGCTCCAGCGCTTGCGCGAGAATTTCGTCTGTGTGCATCGCTGAGACCGTGAAATCGGTGTGGAAGTACAGCCCCTTCTCGATGCACTTGCGGAAGAATGCCCCTCGTAGCCCCGGGTCTGTCCGTTCGGCGATGTCGCGGTAATTGCGGACCGGCTGGCGCGTGCCAACGTAAATGCCGAACGTGCAGCCGATCCCCTGCACAATAGCCGGGAACTGCTCTTCGTCGAAGACCGCCTGGAGGTCCTGGTAGAAGCCCTCCACCCGCCTCAGCCAGGCCTCGAAGAAGCCCGGCTGCTCCATGATTCCCAGCGCCGCAAGGCCGGCTGCACAGCCGAACAGGTTGCCGGAAAAGGTGCCGCCTGCCACCACCGGGTCGAGCGGGTCCATGATCTTCATCATGATCTTCTCTTTTCCTGCAATTGCTCCCAGCGGCACGCCGTTGGTCAGAGCCTTGCCGAGCAGGCACAGGTCGGGCATGACGCCATAATAACCATGCCCGCAGGTTATGCCGGTGCGGAAGCCCGAGAGGATCTCATCGATGATGAAGAGGATGCCATGCTCATCGCAGATCTCTCGGATCGCCTGCAGGTACTCGGTCGATGAGCCGATGCACCCATTGTTGTAATCGATCGGGTTCATCAGGATGGCCGCGATCTCCTGCCCATGATCTCGGCAGAGTTTTTCGAACACCTCTGCATTGTTCCAAGGGATCACAAACAGCGTGTCATCCACTTTGACCGGCACGCCCGCGCTGGAGTGCCTGATCTTCGAAAGCCGGTCGCCGGGGTTGTCCTGATCCACGAAGGCAGCCAGGTTGTTGAGCAGGGCGTAATCGTGCCCGCCGTGGAAGTGACCGTCGATGCGCACGATCTTCTGCCGGCCCGTGTAGCCGCGAGCCAGGCGGATCGAGAGCAAGGTGGCTTCACTACCAGAGTTGACGTAGCGCACCCGTTCCGCGCAGGGGACATGCTGGACGATCTTTTTTGCAAGTTCGCCTGTCAGGGGGTGGTCGAATTCGGCGAAGAAGCCGATATCGAAGACCTTCCTCATCGCTTCGGCGATCTCGGGGCGGTTGTGCCCCAGGGTACAGGCGCCATGGCCCATGAACAGGTCTATAAACCGATTTCCTTCCAGATCATAAATAAACGGCCCGGTTGCCTTCGAGAGATACATGGGACGTTCGGTGAACGGGTTGATACGGAACGAGGAGGATACGCCTCCCACCAGAGATCTCTGTGCAGCCTCCCAGTACGCTGTGAAGGTATTGTTCATTGGACGCCTCGTAGTTTCCCAAAAATTCTTCCGACGATCTCCCAGACCCGTTCGGGATGATCGGATGCACCATCAAACGCCGAATTTCCATGCATGCCCCAGATGGCGACCGACTGTGCGCCCCTCTCCACCGCCAGGCGGAATCCCGTTTCCAGTTCCTGTTCCCTGCCCGAAGGGATCCCAAACCCCTGCGCCCAGAAGTGGGGAATAAGATTTCGCGGAGTACAGATATCCATGGTGCGTTTCATCTGTGCGCCAACGTACTGGCTGCAATCTTGATCGTGCAGGAACCAGTACGGGTCGGTGCCGAAGATGTCGAGACCGCGAATGTCCGCGATGCGCTTCCACGGCAGGGATTCGCTTGCTTCCTCTTCGACGGGCAACAGGGTGATGGCATTCTTTGTGCCTTTGTCGTGGGCGTAGCCGATCATCTCAGAGAGGAAGTCTACCATCAGGTCTTCGCGCTGGATGCGCATTTCGGGCGTCCATGTATTTGGCATGGAATGACCGAATCGCGCCCGGAATGAGTCTCGGCATCTCGGACAGAAACAGGCATAGGCATCGTCTGGTGCAAAGTGCAGGTCATCCCAATCCGGGATGTAGAGATGCGGCTCGTCCCAGAGAATCGTGTCCGCGCCCGAGTTGATCGCGGCATCGATCCAATATCTCATGGCGTCCCGCGTCTCCTCGGCAGAGGGACAGGCGGCAGGCGCGCGCTGACCCGTGGAGAGGATCTGGCAGGCTTCGGGGTTGCGCGGCACGAACGCGGAAAATTGTTCGCCGCCGAAGAGTCCCATCACCGCCCAGGGATTTGCCCAGCAGCCGAGTCTCGCGTCGCGAGTCATTTTGAAAAATTGCGCGCTGCGTTTGCGAGCAAAGACCATCTCGTTCTCGCTGAAACAATGCACAATGTAGGTGCAGTTGTGCGCGAGGATATCTTCGAGGTCGCGCTCGAAGTGATGCGGCCAGCCGCTGGCAAAGTAGGAAACGCCGGTTTCAATCATCGATCTGCTGCAGCCAGTGGATCAACGGATAATTGGAATGCTCATGATTTTGGTCGTGATCAGGATCAGATTTGAAAGGATGCCGATGTTCATGCTCCTGGTGATCATGGTGTTCGTTTGCGTGCCTGGCGTGGTTTTCCAGAAAAGCCTCCAGAAAAAGATGTGGAGGTTATAGGGTTGATTTTATTACGCGGAAACCCTCAACCGTCTCACCGCGAAAGATCCATAGTTGCCTATGCAACAACCGTGTTGCTTCTAATCACCTCAGCATACCATTCTCCGCTGCTCTTGATCGTCCGTTTTTGGGTTTCATAATCTACACAGATAATTCCAAACTGCTTTGTGTAACCATGTCCCCATTCGAAGTTGTCGAGCAGGGACCAGACAAAATAGCCGCGCACATCCACCCCATCCTGCATGGCGAGGCGGGTCTGGATGAAGTGGTTCTTCAGATAGTCCAGCCTGCAGGGATCCTCCACCCTGCCATCGGGTCCCACTTCATCGGGGAAGGCAGCGCCGTTCTCTGTAATATACAACGGGGGCAGCCTGTAGTCTCGGTGGATCTGGTTAAGCAGCCTGCGCAAGGCGGGTGCATGAACCTCCCAGCCCATCTCGGTATATTCGGAACCGGGTACCGTTTCAATGTTCCCTTCGGCAGAAACCAGGTTGCGCGAGTAATAGTTGATACCCAGAAAATCCAGTTTTTGACCGATAAGCGCCATGTCACCGGCACGGATCTCAGGCATGTTGGGTCCGACCAGGTCGTAGACTGCCACAGGATAATGGCCCTTGAAGAGCGGATCCAGGAAGAGTGTCTCGCTTCGCTCCCACGAGCGGTTTGCCGCGGCGACATCGGCCGGATCCTCGCTGGCAGGGTCCGCTGGCCACAGGTTGAGCACGATTCCCACTTCCAGTGAGGGGTTTGCGGCTCGAATCGCCTGAGTCGCCAGCCCGTGGGCCACCAGAAGATGATGAACGATTTGATAAGTGATACGAGGATCCTGCAGTCCAGGCGCATGCTCACCTACCAGGTTCCCGTCGAACGCGATGACCGATGGTTCATTGAATGTTGTCCAATTCCTGACCCGGTCACCGAGGCGCTTGACCATTAACACGGCATAGTCGGCAAAGGCATGGCAGGTGTCCCTGTTTTCCCAGCCACCGGTATCCTGAAGCGCCTGGGGCAGGTCCCAATGGTACAGGGTCAGGAAAGGCTCGATGTTTGCCGCGCAAAGCCGGTCCACGAGACGATCATAGAAATCGAGCCCGCGTGGGTTGATGAGTCCCTGTCCGTTCGGGAACACACGTGGCCAGGAGGTAGAGAATCGATATGCCTTCAACCCGAGCTGGCGCATGAGAGCGATATCTTCACGATAGCGGTGGTAATGGTCGCAGGCAACATCGCCCGTATCACCATTTGTAATCTTTCCGGGGATATGGGTGAAGCGGTCCCAGATCGACTCGCCTTTGCCGTCTTCATTCCAGGCGCCTTCGATCTGATAGGCGGCAGTTGCCGCGCCCCAGAGGAAAGTGGGAGGAAATTTGTGGAGCATCATGATGTTGGTATGGTGGTTCCTCGTTTCTCTTTCTGAATTGACAGAGAGGAAAGAAGAGAGAGGAAAGAGGAAAGAAGAAAGAGGGGCCTAACCTTTGACTCCACTGAAGACAACACCCTGGGTGAAGATCCGCTGCGAGAAGAAGAACAGCAGAATGGGCGGGAGAATCATCAGCACGGAGACAGCCATGATGAGATGCGTGTTGATGGTATAGATGGCATCGAAGGTCTGCAGCCCCACGGCCAGGGTCCAGTTTTCGCGGGTGTGCAGGAAGATGAGCGGCTCATAGAAATCGTTCCAGGCGTAGAGGAAGTGGAAGATCGATACCGCCACCAGCGCCGGCCGCGCCTGAGGCAGGATGATGTAGAGCAGGATCTGCAGCGGGTTGGCGCCGTCGATCTTGGCTGATTCATCCATTTCCAGCGGGATGGTCATAAAGAACTGGCGGAGCAGAAAGACATCATAGGCGTTGGCGAAGAACTGCGGGACGATCAACGGCAGAAGTGTGTTCACCCATCCCAGATTCTGGAAGAAAATGTAGAGCGGGATCAGGCGAACCTGTGACGGCAGCATAATCGTGGAGAGCAGGATGAGGAACAGGGTGTTTAGCCAGCGCCCACGGAAGCGGCTGAACCCGTACGCCACCAGTGAGCAGGAGAACAACATTCCGAACATTCCTACAAAAGTGACGATCATGGTGTTGAGCAAATAGCGGCCAAAGGGCATGGCAGTCAGGGCTTCGGGATAGTTTTCCCAGTGGATATCCAGCCGGTAGATCGGTTTTTGCTCGTTCAGCTTAAGCTCGTACAGCTCCTCCGGGGTTTCGGGGTCGGCAAAGTAGCCCATCCCGCCTGGCGCCTTGCGGATCATCGCCATTTCAGTTGTCTTGCCATTCACCGTCACATTATACAGCGGGTAGCTCTCGCCATCGATTTTCACCGTCTCTGGCTTGCGCGGGATGAGTGTGTTGGCATCAGAGCGGATCTGGGCGGGATCCTTGAGTGAGGTCGAGATCATGAATGCCAGGGGGATCATGATGACCACGGCTCCCGCAGCCAGCAGCAGGGTGGTAATGCCCTTGAAAAAAAACTCGTGCCCCTTCGTCGTTTTGACCAGCCAGAGGAAAAAACCAGAGACCCTTTTCATTGCCGGCCTCGCAGCTGTCCTTCGTAATGCACCCAGGCTTCTGAGGAACGGAAGATCAGCGTGGTCAGGACGAGCACAATGACGAACAGGATCCAGGCCATGGTAGATGCATACCCCATCTCGAAGTATCTAAAGGCGTTTTGATAGAGGTACAGGTTGTAGAACAGGGTCGCGCGCTGCGGCCCGCCGGTGCCGCTGGTTGCCACATACACTTCCGTGAAATACTGGAATGTGGCGATCAATCCCAGGACCAGATTGAAGAAGATAACTGGAGTCATCATCGGCAGGGTCACGTTCCAGAAGCGGTGCCAGGCATTGGCGCCATCCACCTTGGCAGCGTCGTACAGATCGGTGGGAATTCCCTGCAGGCCAGCCAGGTAGATGATCATCGTGCCGCCCACACCCCACAGGCTCATCATTACCAGAGCCGGGACAGCCCAATCCGGATCCTGGAGCCAGCCAGGCGGGTTGTCCACGCCGAGCACGTTTTGTAAAAATGGATTCAGGATTCCCATGCGTGGATTCAAAATGCGGACCCATAACAAGGTCACAGCGACGCCGGCGATGATGGATGGCAGGAAATAGACCGTACGCCAGACGTTGACGCCGGGAACCTTCTGGTTGAGAAGGATGGCCAGAAAGAGGCTGAACATCAAATTGAGGGGCAGGGCCAGGATGGCGAAGTAGATCAGCACCCGG
>DAITPI010000281.1:0-6060 GCA_036833655.1 Anaerolineales bacterium
GTGCCACCCAGCCAGTCGCAATCGATGTATGAAGCGGTGCGAGACAAAAAGATCCCGGTTGCCTACCTGCTTTTCGAGGGGGAACAGCACGGATTCCGCAAAGCCGAATCCATCCGGCGCGCCCTCGAGGCGGAGCTATACTTTTATTCCAGGATCTTCCGCTTCGAGCTGGCAGAAGAGATCGAGCCGGTGAAAATCGAAAATCTTTAGACAGATCGTCGTAGAAATTCCCCCATCGTGATTTGCAGGCAAGAAACGTTATTCCTGGATCGGCCGTAAGGCGGGTTGGGGCTTCTCACGCGGGGTGGAGAAGAGGGTATCCACGTCCTGGATAGGTTTGAAAGCCGCCTCCTTCCCGAGATCGGCATAGGGGATGTAATAGAGCTCGATGGGCGTTGTGCCAAAGCGCTGGAAGGCAAAGAAGATATGGGTCCGATCAGGACTCCAGCGCGCGTCGCGGTAGCAGCACTCGCCGCTGACCGGGTTGATCCTTTGCGCCTGGCGCGCCTGGCTGTCGTAGAGATACAGATCCCCGAATCCATCGTTGCGAATCGAGTCATTCAGCACGAACAGGTGATCGCCGTCCCAATCGTAGCTTGTGATCCGCTTGCTGCTTGCGCTGTCGTAATCGATGCGCGTCCCCGGGACCTTGGCAACCCGCACGGGACCGACGGTAACACAGTTGGGCACATCCACGTTCAGCACGAAGATCTGATCGGAGCTCACCAGCTCCGTATCCACTACATGCGCGGCAATCTGCGCGCCAGAGTTTGACCAGAGCACTTCCCGGAAAGCATACTGGTTATAGAAACAGTTTTCTGGAAGGGCGAGCAGGCTGAAACGCGAGTCGACCTTTCTCAGCACATCCAGGTCAAACGGAAGGATATTCAACGTGCGCTGGATGCTAATCGCCACCAATTTTCCGTCCGGCGAGACGCGAAAATCCTCCAGGACCTCGTTGGAGACAAAGCACATGATCCGTTGCGGCTGCCGGGTGCCGACATCCATTAAATACACGCAATTGCGTGAAATATAGGTCAGGCGCCCATCGGGAATCCAGTGCAGGTCGGTTTTGGAGGAGTTGTCTGTGCGGATCTGCATCAGGTTGCTGCCATCCACATCCATCACGTACAGTTGATTCCCTGCGAGGAAAGCAACCTTGTCGGCGCCGCCCGGGATGGATGGACCCTCGGGAACGGGTGTTCCGGATGTCGGAGTGGGGATCGCCGTGGTTGTCGGTTCCGCCGTCAGGGTCTGTGAAGCCGTCGGTGCAACGGTGGCAGGAATCTCCGTTGCCGGGCTCGTAGTGGGCATGGGCAGAGCGAGAAACGGCAGCCGGTCGCGCAGGCTGTACGCTCCGCCCGCCAGAGCAAGCAGCAATATCAGACCGACGAGAATGCAGCCGCCCCGGCGCGGCGCGGGAGCAGCGGTGGGCCGATCCACCAGTGGCGCATATTTGGGCATGGTCGGCTCCCCCTCATAAGCCACCTTGTTCAGCTCATGCGAAAGGTCGAGCGCCGTGGCATAGCGTTCCTCCCGGTTCTTTGCCATGGCGGTCTTAATAATCGTATCCACTTCGGGAGGCAGATCGGGGCGCGCCTTCAGGACGCTGGGCACCGGATCGTTCACATGCTGGAGAGCCAGGCCGATCACAGTATCCTTGCCGAAGGGCCGTTCGCCGGTCAACATCTCGTAGAGCATCGCCCCCAGCCCGTAGACATCGGCGCGGTGATCCACACTTTCGCCCAGCGCCTGCTCGGGGCTGATATAGGCGGGCGTGCCAATCACTTCCTGCCCGGTGGCAGAGACCAGCGACTCGGTCAGCTTTGCCACGCCAAAATCGGAGAGATAGGGGTTGTTGCTGGCGTCGAACAGCACGTTATCAGGCTTGATATCGCGGTGGATAACGCCCCGGGAATGGGCATGGTCGAGCGCCGACGCCAGCCGCTCGATAATCAGAGCGGCGTCGCGCAGGGAGAAGCGTCCCCGCTTGATCATGTCGGACAGCGACCCGCCCGACATGTAACGCATCACAAAGAATGGCTGGTGATCGTCTTCGCCTCCCACATCGTAGACCGGGACGATCGCCGGATGCTCCAGCGAGGCGATCAGTTTGAGCTCCCGCTTGAAGCGGGCCCGGGTGATCAGGTTGTTGGTCAGCTCGCGCGGCAGGATCTTGATTGCCACCTCCCGGTTGGAGATAGGATCAAAGGCGCGATAGACGGTTGCCATGCCGCCGCGGCCAAGCTCAGACTTGATCTTGTACCTGCCGACTTTGTCCGGTGACATACGCCAAGTATATCAAACTACCCCTCTGGAAGGATTGTAAAGCCTGTGCAGTCCGCCACGCGCCCATTCAGCGGTTGCCGTACTCCAGCCGGGGCAGGGATTGCAGGTAGACCCAGACCGCTTTGAGCTCGTCGTCGCTCATGAACTTATAGGAGCCCCAGGGCATGTATTGCGAGCGCAATTTCCTGCCCTCGGGCGTGACGCCCGTCCGCAGCGTATTCATGAAACCGGCTTCGGTCCAGCTCGGCAGGACCGACCCGGGACCAAGTGTCAGGTTCGCCGCCGGGGGCCAGCTCGAGGGGAACCCGGGGATCGGTCCGCCGGACAGCGTCAGCCCGTGGCAGACCTTGCAGGAAGGCGTCAGGTATTCGCCGTATTCGGGCGTGATGCCGGGCTCCGGGGGGACCGGTCGCGGCGCAGCATGCGGGATCAGTTCGGCGGGGATAAAAGTGATGCTGGGGACCAGGGTCATCACAATTCGTCCTGTCCAGGAAACGGAGCTGGGCGGCAGCTCGTGATCGACCGGCGGGGCGCTTTTGATGTAGGCGATCACCGCGCCCAGGTCCGCATCGCTGAGCAAGTAGAACTCGGTGGATGGCATGAACAGCAGCGGGGTTCCCGCGGGCCGGACCCCGTGCCGGATGGCGCGCACCCAGTCCCGATCACTATAGTCTCCTCCGACGCCGCCCTCCCCCGCCGTCAGGTTAGAGGCGACCACTTTCCCGAGGGCCGGTTCGTCCAGGTAGACGTTGCCCTCCATGTGCGGGATATCCTGGGAGGGCTGGTGGAGTGCCGGCTGGGCCGAGGCATCCGAGCCTGCGACCTCCAGATAGCCCCCCGCACTATGACAGGCCTCGCAGCCGCGGAACCGAAAGATATGCTGCCCGTATTCGATTGAGGCGGCATCCGTTGGAATGGCAACGACTTCTTCAGGTACTTGATAGATTCGGGTCAGGCGCGCCTGACTTTTGAAATAGATCGCAGCCAGCGCTACGGCGAGCAAAGCGACCAGCATCGCGAATCCTAGTCCCACCCACTTCAGGAATGTCTTCATGCTCTCCTCGTGTTTACATCGGCGTACTGCAAAACAGCCCCGTCTCCCGACGGGACTGCGATGGTTGAACTGTTCAGAGCTGCTTGATCTCGATCTCAGCCTCCGAGATACGCTGCCTTTACGCTCGGATCGTCCATCAGCTCGCCAGCTGCACCGGATACCGTGAGCCGACCCGTCTCGAGGACATAGCCCCGATGGGCCAGCTTCAGCGCCTGGCGGGCATTCTGTTCCACCAGCAGGATCGTCGTCCCGGTGGCGTTGATCTCACGTACTGTCTGGAAGATCTCGCGCACGAGCACGGGAGCCAGGCCCATGGAGGGCTCGTCCAGCAGCATCAGCCGCCCGCGGGTCATGAGGGCGCGTCCCACCGCCAGCATCTGCTGCTCGCCGCCTGAAAGCGTGCCCGCCAGCTGGTGTTGCCGCTCCGCCAGACGCGGGAAGATATCGAAGACCCGCTGGTATTCTTTCGGGAGGTCCTTACGATCCTTGCGGCTCCAGGTCGCCAGCTTCAGATTCTCCAGCACGGTCAAATTAGCGAAGATGCCGCGCCCCTCGGGGACATGGGCAATGCCCAGCTCCACGATGCGGTGCGCGGGCGTGACTCCCAGGTTGACCGAGTCGAAGGTGATGCTGCCGCTGCGGATCGGCACGATGCCGGAGATGGCGCGCAGCAGCGTGGACTTGCCTGCACCGTTGGCGCCGATCAGGGTCACGATCTCACCTTCGCAGACCTCGAGCGAGATGCCCTGGAGGGCGAGGATATTGCCATAGGCAACCTGCAGATCCTTGATGGAGAGCAATGTGCGGTTCGCGCTCATGCCGGCACCTCCTCGCCGAGATACGCCTCGATGACGCGAGGATTGTTCTGGATCTCCTGTGGCGTCCCTTCGGCAATCGTCTCTCCGAAGTCCAGCACTTTGATGCGCTCGGCGATGCCCATCACCACCCGCATCTGGTGCTCGATCAAGAGGATGGTCAGCTGGAACTCCTTGCGCAGCCACAAGATGGTTTCCATCAGCTGTTCCATCTCGTTGGGATTCATCCCGGCGGCCGGCTCGTCCAGCAACAGCAGCGATGGACGCGTTGCCAGGGCACGCGTGATCTCCAGTCGGCGCTGCTGTCCATAGGGCAGGTTCTTGGCGGTTGCCCCGGCCAGGTCCGCCATGCCAAAGATATCCAATAATTCCAGCGCCTCTTTGCGGATCCGCTGTTCTTCATGGATAAAGCGCGGCATGCGCAGCAACGCCTCCCAGGGCGAATACTCGATCCCGGTGTAGTGGGCAATCCTGACGTTGTCGAGCACCGAGAGCTCCTTGAACAGCCGGATGTTCTGGAATGTGCGGGCAATTCCGCGACTGATGGTCGTATGGGTCGGGAGCCCGATCAGGCTCTGGTCTTTGAAAAGGATCTTCCCCTCGGTGGGCCGGTATACGCCGGTGACCAGATTGAAGATCGTCGTCTTACCGGCGCCATTGGGTCCAATCATCGCGACCAGCTCGCCGGGCTGCAGCTCGATGTTGAAATCGTGCACGGCCCGCAGACCGCCGAAATAATGGGTGAGGTGCTCAACGCAAAGCAGTGTCATGGTAGCACCTCTCCCGTGGGTTCTCCGCGCTTGAGCTTCTTGCCAAACGCGCGAATCGCTTCCGCCGTTTCCTCGCGTGGGACCAAGAAGCGGAATTCCTTGAGTCCCATAATGCCAGCCGGGCGGAAGATCATCAGCAGGATCAGCATCAGCGGCGCCACGACCAGGCGCCATTCCTGCGAGATGCCTATGGTTTGAAGCACCGTCCGCAAGCCCTCCATGACGACGGTGTAGACCGTCGCCCCCAGGATGGATCCGCCAAGGCTTCCCACGCCGCCCAGATAGACCATCACCAGCATATCGGTGGACTTGAGGATCGTGAACGAGCGGGGGTTGATGAACTGCAACTCGTGGGCAAACAGGCCACCTGCAATACCAGCCAGAAAGGCAGAAAAGACGAATGTCAGTACTTTAACCTGGCGGGTGTTGACGCTCACGAGTCCCGAGGCTGTCTCATCCTCGCGGATCGCAAGCACGCCGCGCCCGAAGTTCGAGAAGACATAATTGCGCGCCAGGAACACCACCAGGATCACGATCAGATAGACCCACCACAGGGTGGTCAGTTTCTGCATGCCCATAAAACCGCGCGGACCCCCAACCGCCTCGATGTTTTCGAGCACGCTCTTGATGATCATGTTGAACGCCAGGGTCACGATCGCCAGGTAATCGCCGCGGGTGCGGAACGAGGGGAAGGCGATGCCCAGCCCGGCAATCCCGGCTGCGATACCGCCCGCCAGCAGAGCCAGCGGAAAGAGCCAGGGACCGAGACTCGGCGGGAACAACCAGACCGTCAGCAGCGAGGCAGCATAGGCGCCGATCGCCATGAAGCCCGCGTGACCCACAGAAAACTCGCCCATGTAGCCGTTGACCAGGTTCAGGCTGATCGTCAGGATGATGTTGATCCCGATGTACTTGAGGACCAGGTCAATGTACGGGTTGATGATGCCAAATCTCGGCAACAGGACGGTGAGAGGGAAGATCAGGACAAGGATGAAAGGCAAGCCCCATTTGCTCTTCAGGAAGTTTCTCATGGGTGGCTCCTCTCAAACCTTCTGCGCCATGGGCCGCCCGAGGATGCCCGTGGGGCGGAAGATCAGGAGCACGAGCAACAGGGAAAAGGCGACAAAGTCAC
>DAITPI010000282.1:0-6054 GCA_036833655.1 Anaerolineales bacterium
GCTGTTGGGCAGATTGCTGACCGGCAGCAGCGAAGCGTACCGCTATTTGCCGGATACTACTGAGGGGTTCGTCACCGCCGAGAATTTAGCCTCCCGCCTGGCAGCACTTGGATTCAAGCGGGTCCATTATGAGCGCTTGATGCTGGGGACGATCGCCATTCACTGGGCACAGAAATAAGGCTCGTATTCAGAGCTCATAAGAATAGAGTACGGTCTCCATCTCCTGGGGCGTCAGCCCGCCATGGTGGCCGTAAAACCTCTGTTCGTGTTTCCCTTTCTCATACCACCAGACAGACTCGTATTGATAGGGGAGGATCACCAGATTCCCGAGGCGCTCGCGAAGGCGCGCGGAAACCTCCGGACCGAAATACCCGCTCCCGATCAGATCGTCCGTTTTCACCACATCCGCTTTCCCCTCCAGCCGCGCGGCGAGGAACGACTGCGCCTCCTCGAGCACTTCTCCCTTAACATAGAGAAACATATCCCTCGGGGACCCGGCAGGAACCAGCAGTTGTCCCTTTAGATTCGTCCTAAAAAAACGCTCGATCCCGGCAAACTGCGGGTTCGTATTCAGGTAAATAGTCGTCTTCGGACTGATTTCGATCTGACCGTGGTCCGCCGTCATCAGGTACAGAATTCGTTTCCTTCCTGCGAATACCCGCTCGAAGTAGTGCTCCATCATCAGCAAAAACGTCTCGATCTCGGCTTCCGTCTGCAGGGCAGCCGGACCGTAGTCATGCGCCAGGGTATCGATCTTGTCGAGGTAGAGGAACACATAAGTGGGCTGGGTCCGTTCCTCGAGCAGCAAGCCCACGTTGATCAGCGCTTCAGAAAATGTCTTAAAGGAACGCAGCTCCGCGCCCGACATGACCACACTCGAGTAGGTGGAGGGTGTGTAGTCCCGGATCCCAAACACAAACGAGTCGACACCCCTCTGTTTCAATTCCGGGTAGAACTTGCCGCGCGGATAGAAAAGCGCGGGCTGTATTCCCGTGGGCTTCAACAGGTCCCGTTCCCACATGCCCGAGTAGGTGAACAGTAACGGCGCAATGACCGCGTCCACCAGCGGCTCGTAGTAGATCCACTCATGCACGCCGCTCTGGCCCACGGTCCAGCCGGTATGGATGGTGGTCAGGTGCGCGGCGGTGGTCGACGGAAACTGCGAAATCAGTTTTTCCACGCGTCCGCCTGTAGCCATCCGCTTGAGGAAGGGCTCATCCTGGAACCGCTCGAAGAACCGCCAGCCGAAGCCATCTACCAGAAACAGTACGACCGCATCGTACTTCCCAGACCGGAATGCGTTCTGGATCCGGTCAGGGATGCCCGCAAATCCGCCCTCATCGTAGCGCGGTCTAATGAACGATGGATTCAGGTTGATCATCGCGCCATTATACTTAAAGGAGCTGCCCTTTCCAGGCGGAGTATGGAAAGGGCAGCTCCTCAATTACCAATTTCTAATCCACCAATGACCGATTACTTCTATCAAGCATCAACCTGGCTGCGCGTCGCCCGATCTGCACGGCAAAATTGGTCCCGCGGTCCCACGGGTAGACCTGGCTCATCGAGGCAAAATACAGCCCTTCGATAGGTGTCTGGATGCCCGGGATGTTCTTCGAGTGATTGACCAGCGGTACCGGTTGGGCGTAGTTCGTCTTGAACACCCAGACTTTTTTCACCCAGTCCCGCTCGAATGCCGGGTTGAATTTTTGGAAGGCAGGAATAAACCGCTCCAGCAGCTCTTCATCGCTCATCGAAAAATACTCATGTCCCACCTGCAGGTAATCGCCGGCATACACGATATGGTCGCCGCCGAAATGTTCCCTGGAGACAAAGTTGGTGTGCTCCACCACTGCCAGCATCGGGTAGCCCGCTTCCTTCGGCAGGTTGAACCAGTAATAACCCTGCCTGGATAACTGGTGCTTGAGCGCCAGCACCATCACCACCGCGCCCATGGACTTTAGCTCCAGCAAGCCCTTGAGATAATTCTCCGGAAGATCGGGGCTGAACTTTGCCATCAGGTTGGGGGATGTGGTCACCAGCACCTGATCGTACCCTGCGCGCTTTCCATCGGCTTGCACCCACAACTGGTCCTGCTCCCGTTTAATCGATTCGACCCGGGCACCGAGCCGGATCTCTACGCCCATGTCTCGCAATTTCTCTCCAAACATATCCGCGAAGCGCTGGAAGCCTCCCTCGAAGGTTCCCAGCCTTGTGGTCCGCGCTTTGAGCCGCGCCCACATCCACGCCATGTTGACCTGGTTATAGTACGGACCGAACTTTCCAACAAGCAATGGCTTCCACATCTTCTCGTAGACGCGGTCCCCCGCGTACTTGCGCATCCACGCGTCGGCGGTGTCTTGCTCCAGACCTTTCCAGTTATCGGTCAGGCGCAGATAGAGGCCTACAAAGCCGAAGCGGATCTTGTCGAGGCCGAATCCCAGTCCCGGGAAGAGCAACGCGTGCAGGATCGAGTCGAACGGATACCATTTGCCGTTGTGAAGCAGCACCGTGTATGGACGCGGGAACAGGACGCGGTCCGCCCAGCCCAGCTCCTTGATCAAGCCCAGCATCTCGCTGTCGGATTGAAACCAGTGGTGGTAGAACTTCTCCACCGACCAGTTCCAGTAAGGCTCCTTAAAACCGGAAGCCAGGCCGCCCACATAATCGGCGGATTCGTAGATCGTTACTTCATGCCCGGCTTTTCTTAGATCATAAGCGGCAGCCATGCCGCCAAACCCCGCTCCGATGATCGCTACTCTCATTCACTCTCCCAAGTAAATCTGTCATTGCGAGCCTGCGGGAAGCAATCTCAGGTGGAATGAGAGATTGCCTCCCCAGGCTCGCCATAACAAGGTTATTTTTTCGTTCGCGCTTCCACTTTCTCCGCGAGAATTTTGAGCCGGCCCCACATCTGGCGGACCACGTAGATCATCGCCAGGTTCTGCAGCCAGCGTGTTTCGCACTGCGGATGATCTGCCAGGCGCTCGAAGACCTCGATCGCCTTGTCATCCGTGCGCCGTGTCCTGGCATATTCGTTCGCCAGCTGCTGCAGATAGGCTTCGTTCCGCCGGCGCAACTGCTCGGCCTGGATCATCTTCCGGCGTGTTTCCTGCACACGGGGCACGACACGGGCGATCGCCGTTTCCAGCTCCTCAATGGTGAAAGGCTTGATCAGATATTCCTGCACACCAATCGACATGGCAGTCCGCAGGGTGGTGGTATCTTTCTCCGCAGAGACAATGATACAGCCGATATCGGGATGTGCGTGAGCAATCTGGCGATAGGCGGTCAGCCCGTCCATCTCCGGCATATTGATATCGAGCAGGAGAATGTCTGGATGATGCTGTTCCGCCAGCTGGACCGCCTGCAGTCCGTTCGCGGCAATGGCAACCACTTCCACATCGTCGATCGTGGCGAGCATCAGACGTGTGTTGCGGCGGGTCTCCTGGACGTCATCCGCGATCAGCACCCGCAGTTTTTTGCGTGGGGATACACTGGTCTGCACCATTGTCCGTTCCTTTTGTGTGGACCTGTAAAACGAATCGCCAGATTAAGTATAACCCATGCCCATTGGCGGGATTGTTGTGATCGAGCATAAATCAGACGTCTTTTGCCTCCACACGTAGCGAATCGCTCCAGTGGATGCCCTCCCGGGTGAGGTAGTAGGCGCCGAGCAGCGTAATCGGCAGCCACAGGGCAACATGGAGGACCAGTGTATACCCTGCCGCGACGGAGTGCTCGACGCCGTAGGCGGTGAGCACGGCAATCCCGGGGGCATCGAAGGTGCCGATATAGCCGGGCGCCGAGGGGATGGTCGTTGCCAGGTTGACGATGCCGTTCATCAGCATCAGCGCGAAGAAGGAGACCGTGAAGTCAAAGGCATGCATCACAAACCAGTACTTCCCCGTTTCCAGCAGCCAGATAATGACCGAGGTAAAGAAGACCATCAGCACGTTGAACGGAGAACGCAATGATGCAAGCCCATCCAGGAACTTGGTCATGAGATTGATGATACGCTCGTGCAGTCTTTTGGGCAGCAGATAAGAGAAGAACCATACTGCCACCTTCGCCGTGAAATGAGGGAACATTGCCGCAAGCAGAAAAACAGCCAGCGCCCCGAGAAACACGCCGGTCCCGATAATGGCGACCTGCTGAATATTGCCGACAAAGCCGGAGGCGCCGGTCAGCTTGGCAAGCTCGGGCAAATTGACGAACACGAACGCCAGCATCACCACACCGTCGAAGATGCGCTCGACGATGATGGTCGCAAGCGAGGCAGAGACGGATACACCCTCCCGGCGCTTGAGGATCACGGCGCGCAAGACCTCGCCGGCGCGTGCCGGATAAATGTTGTTGCCCATGTAGCCAATCGTGGTAATCGGGAACATGGTCCGTGTCGGGATCTTCTTGATGGGGCCCAGCAGATAGTGCCACCGCCACGCCCTCACCCACACCCCCACGAAGTACACAGCAATGCCCGGTACTAGCCAGATGTAATTGGCTCCCTTCACCGATTCCCAGAATTGTTCCAGACGGAGTCCCCGTAATGCCAGCCAGATGAAGACGATGCTGATGAGCACCCCAAGCCAGAATTGCCATTTTTTCATGGGAGGGATTGTAACATGTGCTCCTGATGTGTAAGGCGGGCGAGGAGAATGATCGCCGTCGCAACGATCTATTGAACGATATAATCTTTCCATGCAATTAGACCAGCCTGCACCCGATTTTGCGCTGCCCGATCTTCAGGGAAATCTGCACAGACTGAGCGATTACTGCGGCAAGATCGTCATTCTTAACTTCTGGTCGGCGGGGTGCCCGCACTCGGAGCGCACGGATCGCTACCTGCTAGACCTGCTCCCACGCTGGGAGGGGGAGGTGATCATGTTGCCGGTTGCAGCGAATCGAAACGAGTCCGCTCAGATGGTGGAAGAGGCTGCTGAGACACGGCGCCTGCCCCGGGTTCTGCTGGATTCTGAGCAGACGGTCGCTAATCTCTACGCAGCAGCCGCGACGCCGCATGTGTTTCTCCTGGATCGTGAAGGTATCCTGCGCTATCGCGGTGCCGTGGATAACATGACCTTCCGTCACCGGCAGGCGACCCGCTGGTATCTGCAGGAGGCGGTCGAAGCCCTGCTCCAGGGACGTCTGCCCGAGCTGGCGGAAACCCCCGCGTACGGTTGCGCCATCGTACGTGAAATTTGATAGAATCCACCTGTGACAATCGATCTCTCTACCCGGCTCACTTTCCTTAAGAAGATCCATCTCTTCCATAGTCTGACGGATGCTGAACTGACGGCCATCGCAGAAAAACTGGAGGAGGTCTCATTTTCCGCGGGCAGTGTGATCTTCGAGCAGAATAAGAAGCCTGAAAGTTTCTTCCTGATCCACGAGGGGACCGTGCGCATTACGCGCCGCCAGGATCGCAAGACTTTGCAGCTGGCAGTGCTGGTCAAGGACGATTACTTTGGCGAGATGAGCTTGATTGGCAGAAGACTGCGTTCCGGCACAGCGGTTGCGGAGACCGATGTCTCTCTGCTCAAGCTCTCACGCGAGGATTTCGAAAAGTTCTTTAGGGGCATTCCGCAGCTACGCCTTAACTTCGACCTTGCAGTTCGCAGCCGCCAGCTGGCGCGCAAGCTGGAGTTCAAATGGCTGCGCCCTGACGAGGTCATTTACTTTCTGGCACGCAAACATCCTATCTTTCTATACCGTCGGTTGGTGTGGCCCATCCTGGCATTCCTGGTCCCGATCTTCTTCGTCTATGCGTGGTTTGCCATCGCCCCGTTCGTCATTGTGATCATTGCCGCGGTGGGATCCCTGGTCGCGATTGCACTCTGGATCATATGGTATATCGTGGACTGGGAGAACGATTACTACATTGTCACCAATGAGCGCGTGGTGTGGCTGGAAAAAGTCGTCGGTATCTATGACAGCCGGCAGGAATCGCCGCTGCACACCATTCTCTCGGTGGCAGCCGAAACAATCAAGAAAAAACGCTTACTCGATTATGGTGATGTCATTGTCCGTACCTGGGTAGACAGAATTACCTTTAAT
>DAITPI010000283.1:0-6024 GCA_036833655.1 Anaerolineales bacterium
CGCTCTCCAGAACACCAGATATCCTGATCCGCTTTGTGGACCGTATGGAGTTCTCTTCCCCGGTCCGCTACCTGGGGGTGGACGATGCCGGGTTCACAGACGATGCTTTCCTGGTCTTTCGCGGCAAGCAAAAGCGAGCTGTCAAGGTGCAGATCCCGTTCCATGAGATCGGGAGCCCGCAGTGTGAGATTGTCTGCGAAAGTGGCTTGAATGCGGTTCCGCTGCTCATTGCGATCATCAATATGACGGCATTGGCAAGAGGCGCGCTGCCCCTGCATGCGTCGGCGCTTCGCTATAACGGCAAGGGCATCCTGGTCACAGGCTGGGCAAAGGGCGGTAAAACCGAGACTCTTTTGGCGTTTGCTGCCAACGGGGCGGAATATATCGGGGATGAATGGGTCTATATCAGCAGCGATGGCCAGCGCATGTATGGGATCCCTGAGCCGACCCGGGTCTGGTACTGGCACCTCCAGCAGCTACCGCAATATAAGCGCCTGGTAAAGCGAGGCGACCTGCTGCGGCTGCAGATCCTAAATGGTCTCGTGACCGCCCTGGACCGGCTGGACTCCAATCGCCTGGCGAAGCAGCTGAAGACCGTCCTGAAACAACAGCTTAATGTCCAACTGCCCCCCGAGAAACTCTTTGGCGGGAAGTCTGGTGAGACGCCCATCCCGCCCGAGAAGATCTTCCTGGTTGCCAGTCGTGCGGATGGCGGGCTGGCTGTCGAGCGGATCGATCCGCAGGAGATCGCCAATCGAATGGTTTTCTCGCTGCAGGAGGAACGTCTCGGGTTCTTATCGTATTACTGGAAATTCCGCTTTGCGTTTCCGGACTGTGCGAATCCGCTCGTGGACCAGTCTGAGGAAATACAGCGCCAAATTCTCCAGAATCTATTTGCCGGGAAAGAGGCGTATGTGGTCTATCATCCCTACCCGTTTTCGATCCCTGCATTATTTGAAGTTATTCGTCCTTATTGCACTTAGGTAATGATCACAGATGTCAAGGCATAATAAAATGTTCACTGTAGCACTCATTGGTCCTGATGGGGCCGGAAAATCCACGATTGGTCGAAAGCTCGAACAAATATCGCCATTGCCCGCAAAGTACATGTATATGGGCGTGAACCTGGAGTCCAGCAACCTGGTGTTGCCAACCACCCGGTTGTTACTCGAGATCAAGCGCGCCCGGGGCCAGCGCCCTGATATGGCGACCATACCGCGCCATTTGTACGAGGCGAAGAAGCGTCCGGGCCCGCTAAAGAGACTCGTAGCAGGCATACGAGGTACTCTGCGTCTCATCAACATCACCACAGAGGAGTGGTTCCGCCAATCGATGATCTGGTACTACAATCTGCGCGGCTATTACGTTATTCTCGATCGCCATTTTTATTTTGATTATTACGCTTATGATATCGCCAATCCGGATCCAAACCGTCCTCTCCACAGCCGGATCCATGGTTTCATGCTACGGAAGCTGTATCCCAAACCGGACTTCGTGATCTTTCTCGATGCGCCTTCTGAGGTGCTCTATGCCCGGAAACCTGAGGGTACGCTCGTTTCACGCGAGTCCCGGCGGCAGGAATATGTGCGCCTGCGCGAGACCGTGAAGAACTATGCCGTCGTGGATGTTTCGCAGCCGGAAGAAGTGGTGATACGCGAAGTCTGCGACCTGGTGATGAAGTTCTACCACGGCAAGAACGAAGAACCTTTTAAAGTAGACGCGGCGAGTGGTTTAAAAGGATGAAGCAGTTAGTCCCTATCCTCGCCAATAGCGCTGCTTTTGAAGGATTTGTCGGGCTCCTCGAGCACACGGGGGCAGAGCGCGGTGGTTTGTTGCGAGTTCTGACCTATCATCGCGTGGACGTGCCGGAGGTACATCCCTGGCTCGACCCCGGCCTGATCAGCGCCACCCCGGAGGCGTTTCAGGCGCAGATGAAGTATGTGGCAGCCAACTATGAGCCGGTTTCGGCGTTGGATGTAGTGAGCGCCTTCGAGCACCGGGATCCGCATGCCCTGCCCACGCGTGCAGTTCTGGTTACGTTCGACGATGCCTACAGTGACTTTGAGAAGCATGCCTGGCCCATCCTCAAGCAGTACCGCATCCCCGCGACCGTCTTTGTGCCAACGGCATTCCCCAATCACCCGGAGCGCTTGTTCTGGTGGGACCGGCTGTTCCATGCACTCCAGACCACATCTGCCCGCGAGCTGAATTCGCCCATCGGCTGTTTCCAGCTGTCGACCGTCTCGGAGCGCCGCGAAGTCTACAAGGCTCTCAAGAATCATTTCAAGACGGTGCATCACGAGCAGGCGATCGCCGAGGTGGACCGCATCTGCAGGGAGCTTGGCATTTCTCCGCAGGCCAATATTGTCCTGGACTGGGATTCGCTGCGCAGGCTGGCGGGCGAGGGCGTGACGCTGGGTGCCCATACGCAAAATCACCCGATCATGAACTGCATCACCCTGGAGGAGCTTCAGAGCGAGGTGATGGGCTCATTGCAGGACATGACCCGTGAGCTGGGCTCTGCTCCGCAGACGTTTGCCTATCCGAGCGGGATCCACAATGAAGCGGCGGTCTCCGTCGTAGAACGGGCGGGCTTCCGGCTGGCGTTCACCACCCGGCGCGGGATCAACGAGATCCAGCGCGCCGACCGGTTACGATTACAACGTATCAATGTCGGAGCCCGGACCACCTTACCGGTTCTGCGGGCGCAGTTGCTGTCCTGGTCGGTCCCGGTCTATTCCCTGGGCAACCGTTTCTTTGGCTAGTACACACGAATCTGAGAGTCCACTATCCCTTATCTGGGCTAAGAGACCACGACGGTGTCTCCCATGTATTTCCTGCGTCTTTTCCAATCCTGTTTGATCACCGGCCCGCCACGCATCTGGCGAAGGCGGGACGGGTCTTAACCCTATCGCTGCGAGGTGTTGTCATTCTCTGTAGACTCAAAGCTTGTGTTTGAGCGCTTCTGGATCGCTTCTGTCTTTTTCTCGTTCGTTGCTCTTCTCCTTTTTGAATTTTGCAGGCGGCGATATCCGGCAAGCGGGAACCATCAATGGAATCGAAAATCTAATTTGAATAGGATGTGACATGAAAATTCTTATTGCCAGCAAAATCTATCAGGCCTCGATCGACAAGCTCAAGGAAAATCATGAGGTCATCTGCGCCTTTGGCGCAGACAAGGAAACGTTGAAGTCATTGATCCCCGACTGTGATGTTCTGATCTTTCGCAGCGGCGTGGATATCTCGGCGGAAGTGATGGCGGCTTCGCCCTCCCTCAAGCTGCTGATCCGCGGCGGCTCGGGCGTGGACAACCTCGACATGAACTACGTCAACCAGCGCGGCTTGCGCCTGATCCGGATCCCGGGTCCCGGCGCTAAAGCGGTCGCCGAGCTGACCTTTGCGCTGATGCTCGCGCTGGCGCGCAACGTGGTCCAGGCGGATTCCCTTACCCGCCAGGGTCACTGGGCAAAGAGCGAGATGACCGGCTACTTGCTGACCGGCAAGACCCTAGGGGTCATCGGCGCCGGCAATATCGGCGGCCTGGTGGCGCATATGGGCGCTGCCTGGGGCATGCGCGTTCTTGGCTGCGTGGAGCATTCATCGCCGGAACGCAAGCAGGAGTTCGAGCGGGCGGGCATCGAGCTTACGAGCTGTGAACGCATTATGGAGGAAGCGGACTTTGTCAGTGTGCACGTCCCCTTGAAAGCAGATACTCGCAACTTTATCAATAAGGATGCCATCGACCGCATGAAGCCGGGCGCTTACCTCGTCAACATGGCGCGCGGTGGCGTGGTCGATGAGGAAGCACTCTACCAGGCCCTCAAGGAGGGTCGGCTGGCCGGTGCGGCACTGGACGTCCACAAGGCGGAGGGCGAAGGCAAGATCTCTCAACTGGCGGAGTTCAAGAACGTCCTTCTGACCCCGCACATCGGAGCCAGCACGTTCGACTCCCAGAAGGAAATTGGCGCAATCATTATTGAGACCATCGAGAGCTTTATGGCAGAGCCACTCTTCGTGAGTACTGCTCAAAAAGACTCTGCGAATGTGTAAATGATCTTCCGGTATTAATAAGGATCCATGGAGTAGCAAAATGTTACGAAAGACCACACAACTAAAGCAGATGTTGCAATCGGACCAGCTGGAATTCATCATGGAAGCCCACAATGGCCTGAGTGCAAAGATTGTCGAAGAAGCCGGTTTCAAGGGGATCTGGGGCAGTGGACTCAGCCTGTCCGCTTCGCTGGGGGTCCGCGATAACAATGAAGCCAGCTGGACCCAGGTGCTCGAGGTCATGGATTTCATGAGCGACGCGACCACGATCCCGATCTTGCTGGATGCCGATACCGGCTATGGCAACTTCAACAATGTCCGCCGGCTGGTGCGCAAGCTCGAGCAGCGCAACATTGCTGGCATGTGCATCGAGGACAAGCTGTTCCCCAAGACCAATTCCTTCATCAATAGCGAGCAGCAGCCGCTGGCCGATGTCGAGGAATTTGCCGCCAAGATCAAAGCCGCCAAGGACACCCAGCAGGACCCCGATTTCTGTGTGGTCGCACGGGTGGAAGCCCTGATCGCGGGCTGGGAGCTGGAAGAGGCTCTCCGGCGAGCCGAAGCCTACTACCTGGCTGGCGCCGACGCCATTCTGATGCACAGCAAGCTCAAGACTGCCGACCAGATCCTTGCCTTCCTGAATGCCTGGGGCAACAAATGCCCGGTGGTGATCGTGCCGACCACCTATTACAATACGCCGACCTCCGCCTACGAGCAGGCCGGGGTGAGCCTGGTCATCTGGGCGAATCACCTGCTGCGCGCCAGCATCAAAGCCATGCAGCAGACGGCAGCACAGATCTTCCAGGAGCGCTCGATCAGCTCGATCGAAGGCCAGGTCGTTTCCGTGAAGGAGATCTTCCGCCTGCAGAACGCGGCGGAGCTGGAAGAAGCAGAACAGCGCTATCTTCCCAAGGTAGGCGTAGAAGCCTAGCCTGTTGAAGCTTTGATTTCTCGGGCTCCGGCGCATGAGTGCCGGGAGCCCTCGGATTTTCATCGAACCCGCACGGAAAGGACCGAGATTGCCCGCACAAGCACAGAGCAAACTGCCGTATGCGTTTGTCATCGGCCTGGATTGCATCACAGGATTGCAGACGGCACGGCTCCTGGCACGGCATAAGATTCCGATTATTGCCCTGGCCAAGGACCCCAGGCACTTTTGCTGCCAGACAAAGGTGTGTGAAAAGATCATACAGGCAAACACAGCCAGTGAAGAGCTGATCGAGGCGCTGGAGAAACTGGGACCGGACCTGGACCAGAAAGCGGTCCTGTTTCCCTGTACCGATATGAGTGTCCTGACCATCTCCCGCCATCGTGACCGCCTCGCCGCCTGGTACCATGTAGCGCTTCCCGAGCCGGAGGTGGTCGAAATGCTGATGGATAAGGTCAGCTTTTACACCTACGCTGCAGAAAAAGAATTGCCCATCCCGCGAACGTTTTTCCTCAAGAGCAGAGCGGATGCGGAGTCGGTTGCTGACCAACTGACGTTTCCCTGCATCATGAAGCCGCCCATGAAGACACCGACCTGGGAAAAGAATGCGCGCGCCAAGGTCTTCAAGGTCACCGATCGTGAGCAGTTCCTGGCGCTTTATGATCGTTGCTCGAACTGGGCGGACCTGCTCATGATCCAGGAGTGGATCGAAGGCAATGACGCGGATCTGTATTCCTGCAACTGCTATTTCAATGCCTGCTCGGAGCCGGTGGTCACGTTCGTTGCCCGCAAGCTGCGGCAGTGGCCCCCGGAGACCGGCACCAGTTGTCTGGGCGAGGAGGTCCGCAACGATTTCGTCCTCGAGGAGTCGATCCGGCTGTTTCGCAGCGTAAACTATCGTGGGCTCGGCTACGTGGAGATGAAGCGGGACCAGCGTACAGGCAAGCACTACATCATCGAGCCCAACATCGGCAGACCCACCGGTCGATCTGCCATCTCAGAAGCAGGGGGCGTCGAGCTGCTTTACACAAAGTATTGCGATGTGC
>DAITPI010000284.1:0-6017 GCA_036833655.1 Anaerolineales bacterium
TTTCATATCTGGTAAACGATCCGGCTGTAGAGCTGGTTGGCTTGCTGGATACACAGGAGACTGCACTGCAGTTCCTCGTCAGGGGCGCAGGCCCCGGAAAATGCCGCCTACATCCCCTCGATCTCAAGAGCACGGAAGAGCTGAAGAGCATCATGCGAACGTACGATGTGGCCGTCAGCACACTGCCCAATCGCAAGCTGAGCTATGAGGTGATGGAAGCGGCAATCGATGCGCGGCTCGATCTGGTGGATGTCCTCGAGGAATATCATCGCCGGCCCGATAATTACCAAACCGAAGGCTTTGTAGTTCCGCTGGGCTTCCGCAGCAGCGAAGAGTACGGCGAAGAGCCTCACGAGCGGGCGGTGCGCAACGACGTGCTGATCCTGGATGGGATGGGCTTTGCGCCCGGTCTCAGCAACATCACGACCGCGCACGGCATTGGCTTGCTCGACCGCGCCGAGACGGCCGTTGCCCGGGTCGGCGGCATCCCGAACATCGACTGCTGCGCGAAGCATCCGCTGCGCTATATGACGACCTGGTCCCTGGAGCACGTCTTGCGAGAATACAGCATCAAGACCCAGATCCTGAGAGAAGGCAAATTCACCGAGGTGCATGCCATGCAGGAGGAAGAGACCTTCCACTTCCAGGAGTTCGGGATCAACGAGAAGCTCGAATGCGCCATCACCCCCGGCATGCCGAGCTTTATCTATACCCATCCCGAGCTGCAATACTTCGCCGAGAAGACAGTCCGCTGGCCCGGCCACTATCAGGGCGTGCGGACACTGATCGAGTGCGGGCTGTTTGACGAGAATCCCGTGAACCTTGACGGGGTCAGTATCTCCCCCAGAGAATTCCTGCTGAAAGTGATCAATCCGCTGCTGGTCCCGCAGGAGGGCGAGAGCGATGTCTGTGTTATGTATAACACGGTGACGGGGACGCGCGACGGAGTCCTGCATAGGGTGGAGTACTTCATGTGGGAGATGGCAGATCGCGAGTTTTCTGCCATGGCACGGGTCACCAGTTTCCCGGCGGCGATCGGCGCAAAACTGGTTGGGCTCGGAAAAGTAGAGCTGACGGGGATCCGCGCCCCGGAGGAATGCATCTCGGGCGAAAATTACGCCTGGTTCCTGGAAGAACTCGCAGACAAGAATATTACGATCAAGGAGAAGATCCAGCCGGTGGAGGAAAACGCCGGTACGGTGAGCATCCTGCCGTTGTAAGTCATCGTTACGGTTACGGCTGGCATCTGCGCCCGGTACCGGTGCGGCTTCGCGACGGTATGAACGACAAGACGGCGTGACACTAGCACCGCACGTGATTTGCATACGCAAATCATGCAGGTGAGAAACCCTGGCAACTTGAGCCTTGCAGGCTCAAGTTGCCAGGAGATCCTTCGCTGACGCTCAGGATGACATGCGGTAGCGTATTCCCGGTTGCATACAGCTCTTGATTGTGCCAGATGCCGAAGCAAGACTTCGTTTTCGATTATAATTTTGCTCGCCCGCCCCCGTAGCTCAATGGACAGAGTAATGGACTTCGAATCCAGTGGTTGCGCGTTCGAGCCGCGCCGGGGGCGCCTTGATGTATTATGGACTCCCAAGAACCCACTGAGAAATTGATCCGTTTGTTGCTGCCGCGACTGGAGCGGATCTCTGTGGACTCCTTCTGGGCGCACCGCGCCAGCGGCGTGCGCGGCGCCCTGACAAAAATACTGGACGAAATGGAGCGAGGCATCCCGGCCGATCCGGATGCCGTTCGGCATACTCTGGTGATCGGTTTCGAAATCCTGAAGGAGGCTGCGGAGGAATACTAGACCTTACGGTTCTGCAAAGCAAGCATGTGCAAGAAGCAATTATGACCGGTGGTCTCTCACTCGGAGACACCTCATTCCAGGATAGTACATCAGGCATCAAACCATGGACGATCTCTACACCACCGCCCCTACCCAAATCGTGATGTATACTACCGAGTACTGTTCGGATTGTATACGAGCCAAGAAATTCTTCGAAGCGAACCAAATTCCTCACGTGCGAGTCGGCCTGGAGGGAAATGCCGAGGCCACGGAATTCGTCATGAAGGTCAACCACGGGTACCGTAGCGTTCCCACCATCGTCTTCCCGGATGGCTCCATCCTGGTCGAGCCGAACTGGGAGGAGCTGAAAGCCAAATTCTCGGACTCATGACCCAGACAGCCGATGTCGTCATCTGTGGCGCCGGGATCGCCGGCGTTGCCGCCGCGCATTATCTCAGCCGGGCGGGGATCCGGAATATCCTGCTCCTGGATGAGCGCCCGCCCCTGTCCCTGACCAGCGACCGCTCCACCGAGTGCTACCGCAACTGGTGGCCCGATCCCGAGATGCTGCGGTTGATGAACCGCTCGATCGATCTGATGGAAGACCTGGCAGAGGAGAGCGGAAACGTCTTCCGGATGAACCGGCGCGGCTATCTGTACGTCACCGGCGACCAAAGGCAGGTCCCGGAACTGGAAGCGACAGCACGCGCTGTCTCGAGCCTGGGCGCGGGTCCGATCCGCGTTCACTCCGCCCCCGATTCAAGCTACCAACCCGCCCATCCTGAAAACTTTCGCGACCAGCCCGCGGGCGCCGACCTGTTGATCGGTTCCGATCTCATCCATAGATACTTCCCTTACCTGACGGAACGCGCGGTCGCGGCGCTGCACGTCCGCCGCGCCGGTTGGCTGAGCGCACAACAGCTGGGAATGTATCTGCTCGAAACGGCGCGCGGTCGCGGGGTCCGGTTTGAGTCTGCTCGCGTGACGGGCGTCGAGATACGCGGTGGATGCGTGACCGGAGTTACCCTGGGCACGGGCGAGCGGGTCGACTCCCCGCTCTTCATCAATGCCGCCGGACCTTATCTCCAGGAGGTGGGCAGGTTGCTCGGCATTGACCTGCCTGTCCACACAGAGCTGCACCTCAAAGCCGCGATCAAGGATCCGCTGAGAGTTGTCGGACGCGAGGCGCCGTTATTGATCTGGACCGACCCCCAGATCCTGCCATGGGAAGAGGAGGAGCGCCTCGCCCTGGCAGAGGACGACGAGACCCGCTGGCTCACGGATTCATTTCCATCAGGCGTCCACACCCGGCCGGAAGGCGGGGAGGAAAACCAGACGATTTTGATGCTGTGGGAGTACCAGACCCGGGTGATGAACCCGGTCTGGCCGCCGGCGCTGGACGAGCAATATCCGGAGGTTGCCCTGCGCGGGCTTGCTACCATGCTGCCGCGCATGCAGGAGTATTTCGCGAGGATGCCGCGCCCGCAGCTCGATGGCGGTTACTACACCAAGACCCGCGAGAACCGCCCGTTGGTGGGACCGGCAGGTCTTGGCGGTGCGTACGTGCTCGGCGCCGTCTCCGGCTACGGGATCATGTCTGCCTGCGGAGTGGGCGAGCTGCTTGCGGCGCATGTGACCGGATCGGCGTTGCCCTCCTATGCACCGGCATTTTCTCTCGCCCGATACGAGGATCCCGGCTATCAAAAGAGCCTGGAAAACTGGGGCGACAAGGGGCAGCTGTAGCGCCACGTGGGCCATGGCTTGCAGGAGCAAGACCCGGGACTTTGCTCATCTCCGTGAGGAGGCATATGACCTTGCACGCTTCTCTTCCGCATCATGTGGCGTGCGGGGTACAATCATAGGGAGGAGAAGAAATGAAAAAGACCCTTCCCGCCATCCTGCTCACGCTGATTACGGCATCCTGCAGCGGCTGGGTGATCCAGCCCGGACCGTTCAACCCGCCCACGCCGTTCCTGCCTCCCACCAACACGCCGTCCATCTTTACCCCCACTCCCGTCGTTATCGGTGCCAGCCCGACCTGGACTCCGCAGATCGCCACCTCCACGCCCATCCCCTTTATTACGGCGACCACCGCCCCAACGATCGTTTTCCCCACATTAGCTCCCACCGACACGCCGATCACCGTGGTCACGCAGACCAGCGTGTCCACCGTACCTTCGGTCTCTGTGGAAATCCTGGGCTGCAACACCAGCATCGACGTGACCCACGGCATGGGCGAGGTGACCAACGCCTACGTGACCCTGCGAAACACGGGCATGATCGAGCTGACCAACCTCAAGGTAACCCTAAGCGCTCTCGATGAAGGTCGCGAGCACCCGGACAAGACCGTCGAAGTCCCTTCACTTCTGGCTGGCTACCGGGTCATGCTCAAATTGACCGTGGATAGCACCTACCAGGCAGAGACGCCAATTCAGATTGAAGTCACAGCCGATGGCGGTTTGTTCCAGCGCGTTGGCGCCGATTCCTGCCGGGATATCGGCTTATTTGCCCCAAAACCGGAGGAGCTCGGGACACCGGTGGCGGACAATCCATAATATAATCGCAACATGGCTAACGAAAAACTACCGAATGACCGCCAGAAGATCGCCGTGCTGATCGATGGCGACAATGCACAGTCCTCGCTGCTGCCTCAGATGCTCGTGGAGGCCGGGCGCCACGGACAGGTGACTGTCCGTCGTATCTACGGGGACTGGACCACGAGCAGCATGAATTCCTGGAAGGAAACACTGAACTTTCACGCCTTCCAGCCTATCCAGCAGTTCCGCTACACGGTGGGAAAGAATGCGACAGACAGCGCCATGATCATCGACGCGATGGATATCCTGCACTCCGGCGTCGTAGATGGCTTTTGCCTGGTCTCCTCCGATAGCGACTATACACGCCTCGCCACTCGCATCCGCGAGGCGGGCGTGTTTGTAATGGGCATTGGCGAGAAGAAAACCCCGAAAGCATTTGTCAACGCCTGCGACCTGTTCGTATACACCGAAAACCTGGTTGCCGAGAAGAAAGCTACGCAGCAAAGGCGCGCGCAATCCAGCCGTACGAAAAAGACGACCGCAACGGCAGATACGAGTACGGACGTGATCTCCGAGTCCGAAAAAGAGGAATCGGACCCGATGCCGGTCCTGAGCCAGGCTTTCGAAATGGCTGTCGGGCAGGATGGTTGGGCACGGCTCGATGTAATGGGGAATGCCATCTACCAGGTGGACCCGGGCTTCGACCCGCGCACGTATGGCCACAAGCAGCTCTCGCGCATGATCAACAAGCTCAAGGATAAATTCGAGATGCGCACCAAAGATCTAGAGGGTCAGCTGATCTTTTATGTGAGAATGAAAGAGTAAGCTCCGCAAAGTCGACAATTGAATACGACGCCTCGCTCCACGCAACCCTGGATCCTCGGCTGTCTGGCAGCATTGTTTGTGTTGGCGATCGGCCTCTCGCTGTGGAACCTTGCCGCGACGACGGAGTTCGGCCGGTCTGACTTTCAGATCTACTGGTCTGCCGCCTACCTTCTGGGCAGGGGCGAAAATCCGTATGATATCGAGTTGGTGAAATCGGTGCAACTCGCCCAGGTCGGCGCGCTCACCAACGACCAGATCATTGCCTGGAATCCACCGTTTCTCTTTGTCGTTTTGCTGCCTCTCGTCTGGCTGCCGTTTCTCCCTGCAAAGTTCGCCTGGCTCGTCATCAATCTTCTCCTGATCGTGACGGCCGCGAGCATGCTGACCCGGATCTATCTGACAGACGCCTCCCCGCGGACCAGGCTGTGGTTTCTCATCCTGGCCGTCGGCTTCCCGGCCGCCATAACCGGACTCTACATGGGGCAGGTCACCTTCCTCGTGTTCTGGGGATTGGTCGCCAGCCTGATGCTGATCAAGCGCGGACAGTGGTTCTGGGCAGGCGCAGCGCTCATCCTGACGACGATCAAGCCGCATCTGGTCGTCCTGCCTGCCCTTTATTTGCTGGTCCTCATGGCATACAGGCGAAAATACCAGGGCTGGGCTGGCCTGGCAATCACCGGTCTTGCCTTTCTGGCAGTCCTCCTGAGCTTCCGGTCCGATATCCTTCTGAAGCTGGTGGGCGAGACATCGGTCGCTTCGGGGCGTTGGGCAACCACGACGATCGGCGGGTTACTGAGCTACCTCGGCATCACGGAAGCCGGCCGTTTTTTGGTAGTGCTTTTTTTGCCGCTGCCGTTCTTCCT
>DAITPI010000285.1:0-6015 GCA_036833655.1 Anaerolineales bacterium
GTGAGAGGCCGTGTGGCAGTCGCTGCACTCGTTCGTCGCAAGTTGCCCCTGCGGCCCGTGCACGGGGACCCAAAAGTCAACAATGTGATGATCGAGGAGTCTACGGGACGCGCCATTAGCCTCGTCGACCTGGACACCGTCAAGCCTGGCTTGATCCATTACGATATTGGGGACTGCATGCGCTCAGGATGCAACCCCCTGGGCGAGGAGACAGAGCAGTGGGAATCCGTTCAATTCGACCCGGAAATCGGCGCGGCGATCCTGGAAGGGTACCTTAGCCAGGCGCGCCACTTCCTTACTCCCACGGAGCGCGAATATCTGTATGATTCCATCCGCTTGCTGACGTTTGAGCTGGGCGTCCGCTTCTTTACAGACTACCTGGCAGGAAACGTCTATTTCAAGGTCAAGCATCCGGAGCACAACTTGCAGCGCGCCCTGGTTCAGTTCAAGCTTACAGAGTCCGTAGAAGCACACGAAGCGGATATCCGTCACATCATTCAGGGCATGGTCTCCCCCGCGCTATGACCAGAGAAGCTTTTTCTCTCATTCCATTTCCTGCGTCGCATCTACCGGATATCACCCTCACAGGGACCATTTCACGCATGGAGAACCGGATGGCCGTAAGCTATTCGTTGGCCGGAACGATCGAAGATCTTCTCCTACCCCCACTTTCCCACCAACCGCGTCGCAAAAACGAGCTATGGAAGACCACCTGCTTCGAAATGTTCCTTGCAATCAAAGATCAGACACACTACTGGGAATTCAATTTCTCTCCGTCTGGCGACTGGAACATTTACCGAATGGACGCGTATCGGAGACATAGCTTTAGGGAGGAGACGTCCATCCCGGGATTAACGATCCGAACGAATAGAGAGGGCGGCGTGCTCGGTCTAGCTACCGATCTGGACCTGGGCCCCATCGCCAGCAACGATGACATTCTACGACTTGGTCTCAGCGCGGTCATCCAGACCAGGGAGGGCAATGAGACGTACTGGGCACTGACTCACCCGGGTCCCCAGCCAGATTTTCATCTCCGAGAGAGCTTTATTCTTGAGCTGGCAGGGCAAACTCCGCCTTCAACTCGACCCCTCCTGGCCGATTGACGACCATCCATGCCAGATAAGCCGCCATCAAAACGTCCAGCTCTTTGGGGGAGTAGATATTTTCCAGGGGAAGAATTCCCTGCATCAGCCTATAGCGTGTAATCTCCTCAAAGACCTCGATCGGGTCGTTAATTTGTAAACCCTGCTCATACAAGACGGCACTCCGTTGAAGCCGTCCTTCCAACGTACGTCTCGGCAATGCTTTTTGACCGATCAGGGCGCGGAAACAATCCTGTGCATTCGTTACCAGCAATTGCTTCAGATCATTCTTTCCGGAATATGGTCGGAAACCCGCCTGCATGATCTTCTTTTTGAAATCCTTGTCGACATCTCTTTCGATAGGAGGCATGTTAACGGCAAGCCAGATACTCTCATAATCTCTCAGGCACGTGAGTGCCTCGGACAGATCCCACTTCTCGAGTATTTGGACATTTAGCTCATTATCCAACCCGGCAAAGGTAACCGGCTTGCGCCCGGAGGAAATTTCCACACCGGCAAAGATGATTTGATCAGGTGTCATTCCAAAGCTCCTCTCGTATCGTTGTTCTTTTGTAGTGTAGCCGAAAAGAGATGGCAATGCAACAGTTTTTCTTCATGCGCCCAGCTGAAACCTCCCCTGTCGCAACAGGAAGGGTAAAATCTGCTTATGCAATCCCATCAGCGTCGAATCGCCTATCTGACGATCCTCGGGCTGGGTTTGGTCTGGATCTATCTCAGCATGGATCGAGCGAATGCCTCCACTGCCGGAATGATCCCTGCGCCACAACAGGGCTTCCTGGCGCCCGATTTTGAGTTGCAGACCCCTGCTGGTGAATCCATTAGGCTCTCTGATCTTCGAGGACAGGCCGTGCTCGTTAACCTTTGGGCGACGTGGTGCCCGCCGTGTCGCGCCGAGATGCAGTCCATTGAAAAGTTATTTCAGGAGTATAAGGACAAGGGATTCACCGTCCTGGCGGTCAATATGACCTATCAGGACGCCCCGCTCGAGGTGGTGCCGTTCGTCAATGAACAGAAGTTGAGCTTTCCCATCCTGCTAGATGAGACCGGCGACATGGCGAACGCCTATCAATTGCGTTCCCTTCCCTCCTCCTACTTCATCAGGCGGGATGGCATCATCAACGAGGTCGTGATTGGGGGGCCGATGTCTGAGGCGCTGCTCCGCACGCGCATCGAGGCTATCCTGAAGTGATCACCCTGTTTCGTTCTCTATTTGCTCCACCCCGTCACCTCATTTTGATTGTTGTCGCTCTGTGGCTCGGGCTCGCATTAGCTGAGAGACGCGCCGATCAACACGGTATTTCCAGGGAGAAGCTGAACAACATGGTGTTCTACGGTCTGTTCGGCTACCTGCTTGGCGGCCGTCTCCTTTATGCGCTTGAGAACTTCTCAGTCTTTGTACGGAGTCCTCTAAGCATTTTTTCGCCCAACCTGGATCTATTCAGCCCGCTGGCGGCACTTGTCACCGCAGTCATTGTGGGATATGTGTATAGCGCGCGGCGCGGGCTGCCGCTCTGGCCGGCGCTGGATGCGCTGACACCCCTCTTCGCGGCGCTTGCCGTGGGACTACCGCTATCGCATGTGGCATCCGGTGCAGGCTTTGGGAGCCCAACCGCGCTGCCCTGGGGCATCGAGCTATGGAACGCCACACGACACCCCACGCAGATCTATGAGCTTCTCGCTGCCATCCTGATCTTTGGGCTCATCTGGTACCGCAAGCCCGATCGCCCACCCGGCACGACTTTCCTGTCGTTCCTTGCACTCACGGCTGCGGCGCGCCTATTTCTCGAAGCCTTCCGGGGCGATAGCGTCCTGATTTTCGGAGGCGTGCGGCTCGCGCAGGTGATCGCCTGGCTGGTCCTTGTCCTCGCGCTGGTTGCCGGTGAGGTACGGCGAAGTAACGATGAACGACGGAATGCGATATCGATGTCGTGATGAGACACTCCCCCGCCAGAAATGTCTCTTGACGAAAATCATGCTTGTGAACAGCCAGACACTTCCATCAGTTCAAAATCCGTGGTGGCACAATCAGTAACAGAAAGTTAAGTCACCTCTCCATTGGAAAGGTGACTTAACTTTCTGCCAGGCGACATCGGCTAATTCCGCAGAGCAATAGGCTTCAAATAAGAATCAAGCAATGCATCCATTTGCTCAAACGAATCGCAGACGAAGAAGATCGGGTTGAACGCATAGACCGTCTTGGGAATGTGCGCGATGGTGGCGACATCAAAAGGCGCCAAAATGACATCGCCCCCAAAATAGCCCTCACGACTAATATGGAGAGTGTGGTAAAGGGAATGCACTACGTTCCATCCCTCATCCTGCGAGGACATCTGGCCACGTCCATGCAAGTCGTTGACACCGTCAATGATACGATAGAGGTCATTCTTATGAGCAAGGAATTGTTCCGTCAGCTGCTCGAATACATTGCCGGTGTAATCAATGACTTTGTCGCGCGCGAGCCGGTAGAACTCCATGATCGCATTGGCAAGTTCGGCCCGCCCGGAAATAATACCTGCCCCAAAGATCTTGAAGCGGTTCTCTTCGATCACGAGCCCGAACTCTGTGCTGTACCATGCCAGGCGCTTGATCACCTCCCGCTCATCCTGAGTCGCTTTCATATAGGCCGGCGCGAACTTATCCTCGATGCGTGCATAGAATTCCATGGTCAAATAGGGCAAGTGTCCGAAAATGTCATGGAACATATCCGGTTCAGGCGTGAACTCCATCTGGTCGCGTGTGCGCAGGTAATCTGTGATCAAGAAGATCCGTTGAGCAAATTTCTTGTACCAGTCATCTGCCAGGGTATAGCGCACGGCGGTCCGCTCTATGCGCCAGCCCGTGCGCCGGGTGATGTGGTCGTTGAGGTGAGAGACCGTCGGGATCTGATGCGGACTGAGATCCAGAAGCTTCAGCCCATCTTTGTACTCCCGGCAGATATGTTCCATAAGATAAGACTGGCTAACCCCGCCATACAGGTCCGCCCAGATACGATGCTGCTCGGGAGAGAAGACAATTTCCTGGTTTTCCCTTGAATACTCACGTGTCGGATCGATCTGCTGCTCGGCAATGTCCCCTGTGTAGATCGGCGGGTTTTTGTTTGTGGTCATAATCTAGCCCTTTCTGAGAAAAATGGCTCGCGAAGAACACAAAACATGTATGCTACTGTTAACGATGGCAGAAATATATTATCACTCCCCAAAACGCAAGTCAAGAACAGGACAAAACCTCTCCAATAATCCCTTCATTGCATCCGCGATCGGCGGGGTGATACAATCTCTGTTGGATGGACACTCCTCTCGAAGATAAAACGGTTCTGGTGACGGGCGGAGCGCGGCGACTGGGAAAGATCTTTGCGCTGGCGTGTGCCCGCGCGGGAGCCGACGTGGTGATTCACCACGGGCATTCTGACTCCCAAGCGGAGGAGACTCGGGAAGAGATTATCCGCCTGGGACGCCGTGCCTGGATCATCAAGTCTGACCTGGACGTTGCCTCCCAAGCCGGCAGCTTGATCCAACGAATTAACGACTTCTCCCCCCTCGATGCTCTCGTTAACAGCGCGGCGATTTTCGAATCGCGGTCCGTGGAGACCACCTCCTTAGAAGATTGGGAAAAGCATCTTGCTGTCAACCTCACCGCACCTTTCCTCCTCAGCCAGGCATTCGCCAGGCAAGCGCCAGATGGGGCCCGGATCGTCAACATTCTGGACTGGCGCGCCCTGCGTCCCGGCGCCGACCACTTCCCCTATACGATCAGCAAAGCGGCACTCGCCGCATTGACGAGATCGCTCGCGATCGCCCTTGCGCCCCGGATCACGGTCAACGGATTGGCACTCGGTGCGATCCTGCCTCCCTCCGATGGCAATGCTAAGGCAGACATTCTCAAGAACGTCCCTGCCCGGCGCTGGGCAGAGGAGCAGGAAGTTGAGCAGGCACTGATCTTCACCCTTACATCGCCCGCCTATATCACCGGCGAAATCATTCACCTGGATGGCGGAAGACATTTGGTTTGAGCTTTCCAATTCAAAACCAGACAGCTCTGTTCGCCTATACGCAAACAAGAAGGGCAATTACCTATGGACAAGGTTATTATTCACGATCTACTGGTACGCGGCATTATCGGGGTTAATGATTGGGAGCGAAACCGGGCGCAGGACATTTTGATCAACATCACGCTCTTCACCGATACTCGCCACGCCGCGGAAACAGACAACATTGCAGATTGTGTCAATTACAGCACCATGAGCAAACGCATCCAGGCGCACGCCGAAAGCGCACAACGGCTTACCGTCGAGGCGCTGGCAAATGACCTGGCGAAGATCTGTCTCGAAGATAAGGGGGTTCAAAAAGTGATCCTGCGGGTAGAAAAGCCGGGCGCGGTGCGATTTGCCAAATCCGTTGGCGTGGAGATCGAACGCAGCAGAGATGCGTGATTTCCATCTGGCATACCTAAGCCTGGGCTCAAATATCCAGCCGGAACGTCACCTGGTCAGCGCCATTGGGCTCCTGCAGAAGCACGGCAAGACGACAAGAATCTCCAGTGCCTGGGAATCCGAGTCGGTCGGCGCAGAAGGACCGCACTATCTGAACGCCTGCCTCTCGCTGCTAACGCCCTTGCAGCAGGAGGCACTAAAAGAGCATATTCTGCTTCCCATCGAAGCGCAGTTAGGACGCCGAAGAAGCGGGGACAAATTCGCGCCGCGGACAATCGATATTGACATTGTCATATTTGACGGCCGCTCCTGCGATAATAAGTATTGGGAACAAGCCTTCGTTGTGATTCCACTTGCGGAAATCTATCCCGAATATCGAAACCCCGTAACACGGGAACCCATCAAAGAAACGGCAGAGCGTCTCCACCAGACGATCTGGATGGAGACGCGTCCTGAAATACTGAGCGATCGCAGCAAAACCGA
>DAITPI010000286.1:0-6014 GCA_036833655.1 Anaerolineales bacterium
GCCGTCATTGCGATCCTCTGGATCATTGCCCTCAATGTACAGGTATCGCGCCTGGGGAACGAGGTTGCTTCTCTGAACGCGCGTTTAGCCGCGCAAGGCGAGTCTCTGAACCGGATCCTTACAAACCTGCCTCAAGCCAACCCGGTGATCACGGTCTCTTTGCGAGGGACCGAGCTGGAGCCGCAGGTGCAGGGTCAATTGATTGCGAATCCGGAAAGCCAGTCTGCCGTTCTCATCATCTCGGGTCTGCCCAGGCTGGAAGCAGGCAAGACCTATCAGGTCTGGTTGATCGATGGCGGCACGCCGGTGAGCGCAGGTCTGCTTACGATCGATGAGAATGGGCAGGCCGTATTCATTGTCAGCTCTACGACAGCGATTGGGTCGTTCAAGGCGCTGGGGATCTCGGTTGAGCCGCAGGGTGGCAGCCCACAGCCGACCGGTGAGATCGTGGTCTTGAGCGATCTGTAGATCACACGGACCCGTGCATGGAGTGCTGAGAGAAATTCTCAGCACTCTTTTTGTTTGCATGAATGCAAACTGGCGCGACCTGCGTAAGAATGAATAGGTATACCCAAGCACGGATCCGATATCACATAGAGGAAGGAGGTTAGGCGATCGATTCAGACCCCAATGACTTTTTCCAAATTTACTAGTCATGTCAGGTTTTACACTCAAATCTCTTAAAGGAGTATCCCATGCGTAAGTTTCTCAACTCAGCCCTTGCAAGTCTGGCTGTCATTGCAATGGTGATCGGCCTGGCGCCCACTTCCTCCCGTGCTGCCAGTCACCGCGAAGCGCCGTTGATCGCACTCGATCCCACCGCGGACATCAGTGATTTCTTCATGTTCCGCAGCTACGAGGCTGGGAAGGATAACAAGATCGTGCTCATCATGGATGTCATCCCGGGGGAAGAACCCAGCTCAGGCCCCAACTATTACCAGTTCGATCCGAACGTCCTGTACAGTTTCTACGTGGATAACGACGGCGACGGGAAAGCCAATGACGTCCGCTTCGAGATCAAGTTCACCAATGAATTCCGGGGCGTAAACAAAGACCTGGGCCTGTTCCTCTCCTATGTTGCGCTGCCTCCTATCACCGCACTGGATGGGGCTGGTTCTGAAGGGTTGGGCATGCGACAATCGTACACGGTGACCATGGTCCGCGGCAACGATCGTAAGGTGCTGGGCAGCGGCATGTTTGCTGTGCCCTCCAATGTCGGTCCCCGCACCATGCCAGATTACGATGCTTTGGCTGCCCAGGGCATCTACAACCTCAAGAATGATGTCCGTGTGTTTGCCGGTCAGCGAGATGATCCGTTCTATATCGACCTCGGCGCTGTGTTCGACACCCTCAACTTGCGCGCCCCCGGTGTGGATATGCTCTCTGGTTTCAACGTCCATACCATTGCGCTGGAAGTACCTGCCAAACTGCTCACCAAAGACAAGAAGGATCCAAATGCGACGGCCTTCCCGACGATCGGTGCGTATGCCAGCACCAGTCGCCGCGCCGAGAAGGTGCTCAAGGACGATGGGCGTGTCAATTATGACGGAGGTTGGGTACAGGTTCAGCGCCTGGCAAATCCGCTGATCAACGAGGCAATTATCGGCACTGCGGATAAGGATCGCTGGAACGCGCTCGATCCCTCCAAGGAGAGCAGGTTCATCGATTACTACACCAACCCGCGCCTGAACACGGCCCTGGAGGCTGTGTTTACACTGCCAGCCTCCCCGCTCTTTGACCTGCGCGATGTCTTGCTGACCTACACGCCCGGCAACTATGACCGCCTCTCCGAGCTGCTGCGCCTCAATATCAGCGTTGCCCCTGTGCCTCTGGCATCGCAGAATCCGCTGACTGCCCTGGCGGGTGACACGGCAGGATGGCCCAATGGCCGCCGCCCGATCGACGATGTGACCGATGTGGCTGTCAAGGTGATCGGTGGAACGAACTACGCTGCTCTGCCATCCATCGACTCGGTCGATGCGAACGACAAGCCTCTTCCCGATACCTTCCCCTTCCTTGCTTCCCCATGGGATGGCCGCGGTCGCTTCCACATCAACCCATAAGCATTTTAGCCGTAGCGAGAGTGAGCCAGATTGCTCTGGCTCACTCTCAATTCGTCCCGAAATGTTAGTGTTGAAGGAGACTTCATGCAAAGCCTTTCCCAAAACCGAACCACCAGCCGCATCCTCGTGTTTATTCTGATCGCAAGCCTGATTGTTATCATTTCGTGGTGGCTGGCGCCTGCCAGGTCCTCGACTCAATTATCGTCCATTGTCGACAGTTTTGTCGCCGACGCTTCGGGACGCGCCAGCACTTCCATCGACGCGCAGATTCAGTCGCTGCAGGACCGGCTGCGCGCTCATCCCGAGGACTGGTCCGCCTACACGTCGTTGGGGCTGGCCTATCTTCAAAAAGCGCGCGAGACAGGTGATCCCACGTATTATCAAAAGACGGAAGAAGCATTGCTCGCTGCACTTGCTCATCAACCGGACGATTATGTCTCGGTCAGCGCGATGGGGGCGCTGGCTCTAGCCCGTCACCAATTCCACTCGGCTCTCGAGTTGGGAGAGAAAGCAAAGCAGATCAACCCGGACCGCACCTATGCCTATGGTGTGATCGCCGACGCGCAGATCGAGCTCGGCCAGTATGCAGAGGCGGTCGAAACCCTGCAGACGATGGTGGACCTGCGACCGGATATGAGCTCCTACTCGCGCATCTCCTACCTCCGTGAATTGCATGGTGACATCGCTGGATCCATGGATATGATGCAACGCGCGGTCGATAGTGGCACGCCGAACCTGGAAAGCACTGCCTGGGTGCGGACGCAATTGGGCAATCTCTATTTCAACACGGGAGACCTGGATCAGGCTGAGGTCGAGTATCGTCGAACGCTCCAGGACCGACCCGGGTATGTCTATGCCACGGCCGGGCTGGGACGCGTCCAGGCTGCCCGGGGCAATACGGATGAAGCGATCAAACTGTTGGAAGAAGCCATTGCCAGGATGCCGATGCCCGAGTTTGTGATCACACTCGGGGATTTGTACGAAACAACAGGTCAGCTTGAGGCTGCCAGCCAGCAATATCGACTCGTTGCCACGATCGAGAAACTGTATCGTGCGAATGGCGTGGATATGGATATGGAGATCGCCCTGTTCAACGCCGATCACGATCGCAACCTGGAGGAAACGGTTGCGCTGGCTCGCAAGGCGTACGCGAACCGTCCCTCCATTCATGGGGCCGACGCGCTGGCCTGGGCTTTGTACAAAACGAAGCACTATGAGGAAGCCATGGAATACTCTGCTGAGGCCCTGAAGCTTGGGACAAAAGATGCGCTGAAACTATTCCATGCCGGGATGATCGCCCTCGAGCTCGGCGACAGATCGCAGGCGCGCCAGTACCTCGAGCAAGCCCTGGAGATCAACCCTTATTTTTCCATTCGGTATTCGGCTGAAGCACAAAGGACATTGCAGATACTGAGTCGTTAGCTTGCTGGCTCCAGCCGCCCTCGGCGGCGCCAGAACGAAAGTGTCGCGCTTCGTGCTTCGTGTGTCGGTTCAAGAGGTCTTATGAAAAGAATTAGACGTATGGCTGTCCTGATATCCACCATATTGATTTGTTTTGTCTTTGTCCCGGTGGCATTTGCGCATCCATTGGGGAACTTTACCATCAATCATTACTCAGGCTTGCAGGTGAGCCGCGAGGCGATTGTAATCGACTTCGTGATCGATATGGCTGAAATCCCGGCCTTCCAGGAGATTGCTGCCTTCGATGCAAATGGAAATGGTCAGCCCGATGCTGCGGAGGCCGCGGGCTATCATGCCCAGAAATGTGCATCGTTACAGCCAGACCTGAGCCTGCGCTTGAACAACAGGCCACTGCCCTTGAGCCTGCAATCCTCCTCCGTGGAATTCCCGGCCGGTGCAGGTGGTCTGCCGACTCTCCGTTTGACCTGTGAATTCAGCGCATCGAGCCCAAACACTGGAGAAATGACCAGCCTGTCGTATTCCGATGGAACCTATCCCGAACGGCTTGGCTGGCGCGAGATCGTCGTCATGGCAGATCAGCTAGCTTTGAATGGCGATTACGCCTCCACCAGTGTCAGCAACCGTCTCACTTCCTATCCACAGGATCTTTTGTCGAATCCGATGGACCAGCGGCAGATCACGCTTGGAATTGGTGCTCCAGCCTCACCCGGTCAGAGTAGTAGTGCGAATACGACGTCGGTTGCCCCCTCTTTCGCCGGCAGCCGAAGCGATAGGTTCACGCAGCTCATCACCTTGCAGAACCTGACTCTTCCAACGCTCTTGTTTGCTTTGCTCATCTCATTTATCTGGGGCGCCATGCATGCGATGACGCCCGGGCATGGGAAAACCATTGTTGGTGCGTATCTCGTCGGTTCGCGCGGCACGCTGAAACATGCAGCCTACCTGGGACTAACCACAACGATTACTCACACGTTAGGTGTGTTCGCACTGGGTCTCATTACGCTTTTCGCCTCTCACTACATTGTTCCCGAGACGTTGTATCCCTGGATGAACTTGCTTTCCGGTTTATTTGTGGTTGGCATTGGCATGAACTTACTGATCAGCCGGTGGAAATCCGCGAGGGTTGGAGGTTGGCTCCGGGCAAATCTTGCAGGGTCGCGGAAATCATCTTCTCCCGTCTTTCAGTTTATGCCTGCCGCCGAAATGAGTCAGACACACAAGTACATGTTGAATTCATCAACGGAACACGGGCACTTGCACGACCATACACATCCACACACTCACCCCCACGAGCATCATCATGACCATGACCATACGGACCATTCACACCTGCCGCCCGGCGCGGACGGTGCCCCGGTCAGCTGGCGCAGCTTGCTGGCGCTTGGCGTCTCAGGCGGGTTGATCCCTTGTCCCTCCGCCCTGGTGGTATTGCTGGGCGCGATTGCTTTGAACCGGATCGGGTTCGGGCTCTTATTGGTATTGGCTTTCAGTCTGGGACTGGCAGGCGCTTTGACTGCCATTGGTATGATGTTTCTTTATGCGGGTCGAGTCTTCCATCGTGTTCCATCGCAGGGGAAAATCATCCGCTTTTTGCCTGTCCTGAGCGCACTATTTGTTTCGGCGATCGGGATGGCGATCCTGATAAGGGCCCTGGCGGAGATGGGCATCGTTTGAGAGAAGCAGGGATGGCTCACAATCCATCCCTGCCGGTTATTGTCTGATAAATGTACCGTTGCGCAGTTCCTGGAGTGTCTGCTGGATCTCTTCGAGGGTGTTCATCACGAAGGGACCATAGGGGACGATCGGTTCCTTGAATGGCGCTCCCGCGATCAGCATAAAGCGGACACCCTTGTTCTCGGTCTTGACGACCATGTGGTCGCCGTCGCCGAACTTGAGCATTTTCACAGCGTCAATGGTCTGACCCGAAAAGACCCCTTCGCCCTCGAACACGTACGCGATCAGGGTGTGTCCGCCCGGGATCGGGAGCTGCCACTCGATGGCGGGAGCAAGCTCGACGTCCATGTAGAGAGGCGAGGCGGCAATATCCTCGACAGGACCGCTGATCCCCTCCACTGTCCCAGCCACGACACGGATCCTGACTCCATCCGTTTCATAAGTGGGGATCACGGAAGAGTTGACTTCCTGATAGCGCGGCTCGGACATCTTGAGGTGCGAGGGCAGATTGACCCACAGCTGGAAGCCGTAGATATTCCCGCTGGGACCGCGGCGGGGCATTTCCTCGTGCAGGATGCCGCGCCCCGAGCTCATCCACTGGACGTCGCCGGGACCGATCAGGCCTGCGTTGCCGAGGCTATCCCGGTGGGCGGTGGAGCCTTCGAGCATGTAGGTTACCGTCTCGATGCCGCGATGGGGATGGTACGGGAAGCCGCGTATGGGTCCTTCGAGCGGATCGTTGAAGGCAAAATGGTCGAAGAGCAGGAAGGGATCGAACTCATTGCTGACCCGCGGCGCGATCGAGCGGCGCAGCTTGACGCCCGCCCCTTCGATGGCGATCTGCGGCTCGATGAT
>DAITPI010000287.1:0-6008 GCA_036833655.1 Anaerolineales bacterium
CCGCTGCTCGCGATGATGGCAGCCTGGTTCGTTTATGAGCTGGCAGGTTCGAAGGTTCAAGGTTCCAGGCGTTACGCGCGGCCCGTCGTAGCAAGTCTGCTGGGAGTGACCGTCATTGCCCTGACGGCGATCTGGGCGTTTGCCTTCCATTCGATTTACCTTCGCGATGAGCCGCGCATGGCGGCTTCACGCTGGATCTATCAGAACATCCCCGGTCCCATTAATTTGCGGGTCGCCAGCAATGCCGATGGCGCCTATAACCAGCCTTTGCCGTTCCCGGCCGATGGCTTGCTCCAGCAGGGGAAGCCGTATGAGGCGTCCTTTATCGCGCAGAGCGATGGCGTCCTGCAAAGCATCACGCTGGGACACGCCCTCAACCGGCTTGCCTCCTCATCCACCCTCACGCTGACCCTGTCCGGTGCGCCCAATGCCGACCCGGAAGAGGCGCTTGCCACGGCCACACTGACCTCCGCGTTTGCCGCGGATGACGACCCGCGCGGCGACTCACATACCCTGGCCTTCGATAAGCCCGTCCGGCTGAAGCGCGGCTCGCCGTACTATCTGCGCCTGGAGATCGATAACGGCATGCTGGAGATCAGCGGCGCCAACGTCGCCAACGAGACCGATTATGATTATCCGCTCCCGTTCCGCGTTGACAACTACGACGCCTTCGGCGGCATCTATCGCGGCGACCTGACCCTGCAGGTCTACTGGGACGATACCGTTGACAAGCGCGATCGCTTTATCACCCTGCTCAACAACATCGATTACATCCTGATCCCCACCAATCACCAGTACGCGCAGATCACGCGCCTGCCGGAACGCTACCCGCTGACCACGCTCTATTACCGGGAGTTGATCGGTTGCCCGCAAGACAAAGATATCATCTGGTGCTACCGCGTCGCCAAGCCGGGCATGTTCAAGGGCAAGCTCGGATACGACCTCGTCGCCGTCTTTGAGACGTATCCGACCCTGGGCCCGCTCGTCATCAACGATCAATCGGCGGAGGAGGCGTTCACGTTCTACGATCATCCCAAAGCGATGATCTTCAAAAAGAATGCGGAGTTCGATATCCGCAAGGTGCAGGCGATCCTGAACAGCGTGGATGTGACCAAGGCTGTCCGCCTGAACCCGCGCCAGTTCGACAATTTTTCCAATCTTCTGCTGCCTGCCGATAAGCTGGCGCAACAGCGCGCCGGCGGCACCTGGTCGGATCTGTTCGATTACAACTGGGTCCAGAATCGCTATCCCGTGCTGGGCCTTGCCATCTGGTATCTGTTCATTTTTATTCTCGGTCTGGCGGTTTATCCGTTAATCCGTCTGGTGATGCCGGGTCTACCCGATAGGGGCTATCCGCTCAGCCGCACGCTGGGGCTGGTACTGTTCGGCTACCTCGCCTGGCTGGCGGGTTCCCTGGAGATTCCCTACACACGCCTGACGATCGCGGTTGTCTTTGGCGCCATCCTCCTGATGGGCATTCTGCTTGCCTATTTCCAGCGCCTCGAGCTGCAAGAGGAGTGGCGGACCTACCGCAGCTATTTCGTCATGGTCGAAGGTCTCTTCCTGTTTTTCTTCCTCTTCGACCTGATCATCCGCCTGGGCAATCCCGACCTGTGGCATCCCGCCAAGGGCGGTGAGCGTCCGATGGACTTCTCCTACTTCAACGCGGTCCTCAAGAGCAGCGTCTTCCCACCGTACGATCCCTGGTTTGCCGGCGGATACATCAACTACTACTATTACGGTTTTGTGCTGGTCGGCACGCCGGTGAAACTGCTGGGTATCGTGCCCTCGATTGCCTACAACTTTATTCTGCCAACCCTGTTCGCCATGGTCGGTGTGGGCGCGTTCTCGCTGGGCTGGAACCTGGTAGAGAGCAGGAGAGCGGATCAGGGCAGGCGACCTGTGGCGTTTGACCTTGGACTGATCGCGGGGCTCGCCGCCTCGGCCCTGACGATTCTTCTGGGCAATCTGGGATCGATCCAGCTGGTCTACCACAAGCTGCAGGAGCTGGGAGCGCTGGGCGCGTTCAGCTGGGATCCGGACATTTCCATTTTCGAACGCTGGTCCTGGGCGATCAAGGGATTTGTCATGACTCTCCAGGGCAACTTGCTTCCCATGGGACCGGGAGACTGGTACTGGTACCCGAGCCGCGTCCTGCCTCCGTTGGGCGGCAATGAGATCACGGAGTTCCCGCTCTTTACCTTCCTTTACAGCGACCTGCATGCGCATATGATCGCCATCCCCATGGCGTTGCTGGCGGTGAGCTGGGCGCTCGCCGTCGCGCTGGGTCGGGCGCAGTGGCGGAACCGGTTCTCAGCCGGGATCGCCTTCCTTGTGGGTGGACTCATCCTGGGCGCCTTCTACCCGACGAATCTCTCGGATGCCTATACCTATTTGGCGCTTGGCATCGTCGTTGTGGCGTATGCGATCTTTCGTTACACCAATGGTTCCCTCGTCCGGCGCGGCGCGCTGGCGGCTATTGCAGTCGTGGCGCTATATCTGCTCTCCCACTTTTTATATGAGCCTTATCGTGCCTGGTACAGCCAGGCATACAGCGCCCTCGACCCGTGGAAGGGACCCTTCACGCCGATCTGGTCCTATCTCACGCACTGGGGCGTGTTCCTGTTCCTCGTGGTCTCCTGGCTGGCATGGGAAACGCGCGAATGGATGGCGGCTACTCCCATCTCCGCACTACAGAAGCTAAAGCCATATAGCCTGCTGATCGAGGGGGCGCTGGTGGCGTTTGTGCTCGCCTTGCTGGCTCTGCAGTTCATCGGCACGGGCATTGGCTGGATCGCGCTACCGGTTGCCGCCTGGGCTGCGATTCTGTTGCTGCGTCCGGATCTGCCGGACGTGAAGCGCTTTGTGTTGTTCCTGGTCGGCACTGCGTTGCTGATTACCATCGTCGTAGAAGTGGTCGTCGTCAGCGGAGATATCGGGCGCCAGAACACGATCTTCAAGTTCTACATGCAGGCCTGGATCCTGCTGGCGGTCGCGGCGGGCGCTGCCTTTACCTGGACGCTGGTGGCGTTCCTGCGCTGGTTGCCCGGCTGGCGACTGTTCTGGCAGACCGGCCTGATCGTCTTGATCTCGGGGGCAGCCTTGTTTACGATCAGTGGCACCAGCGGGAAGATCCGTGACCGTTGGATCGTGGAGGCGCCACACACCCTGGACTCCATGCGCTTCATGGAGTATGCCAGGTACGATGACTTCGGCAAGCGCATGGACCTGCGCGAAGATTATCGCGCCATCCGCTGGATGCAGGATCACGTGCAGGGCTCGCCGGTCATCGTCGAGGCGAACTGCCCCGAATATCGCTGGTGTACACGGTTTACCATCTATACGGGCTTGCCCGGCGTTGTCGGCTGGAACTGGCATCAGCGTCAGCAGCGCGTGCTCACCGCCACCTGGGTGGAGCAACGCGTGGCAGAGATCGGCGATTTCTATAACAATACGGATGTGATCTCTGCGCGCGACTTTTTGGAGAGGTACAATGTGCGCTACATCGTGGTTGGGCAGCTCGAGCGCGCCGAATATTCAGCGACTGGCATCGCGAAGTTCGAGCGCTTCGATGGCAGTCTCTGGAAAGAGGTATATCGGGATGGCACGACAGCAATCTACGAGGTCAAAGAGTGATCTATCACATAACATCGCTTAGAGAGTGGCGGGAGGCGCAGCAGCGCGGCGAGTACCGCGCCGCGAGCCTTGAATCGGAAGGATTCATCCACTGCTCCACCGAGACGCAAGTCCTGCCCGTCGCCGAGAAGTATTATCGGGGGCGCGGCCGGCTCCTGCTGCTTGCGATCGATCCCGCGCGGCTTTCCTCGGAGCTGAGATGGGAGCCACCCTCCGGTGGCGCGCCTCCGCCCGGTGTTCCCGAGGGAGAGCCCTTCCCGCATATCTACGGTCCGATCAACCTGGATGCGGTTGTGAAAGTCTTTGACCTCGAGCCCGGCCCCGAGGGCAAGCATACTCTACCCTCCCTTGATTCACTCACATGACGGCTGTTCTCTCCTGGTACGTTCTCATCACACTGCTTGGCTGGCTGGCATTCCCGCTGGGGTTTTATCTCTTCCCTGCATTGGCGGACCGCAGCTATACCTTCTCCAGGGCGTTCGGTCTGTTACTCTGGGGCTATATCTTCTGGATCTTTGCCTCGTTCCAACTTGCGCAGAATGACATCGGTGGACTGCTGCTGGGTCTGCTGATCCTGGGTGGGTTGAGCGCCTGGGCGTTCATCAACTGCCGGGCGGAGATCGCCGTCTGGATCCGCGCCAACCGCCGGCTAATCCTCACGACCGAAGGGCTGTTCCTGCTCGCGTTTGGATTTATGGCGCTCGTGCGGGCAGCCAACCCCGAGATCGTCGGCACCGAAAAACCGATGGAATTGATGTTCATCAGCGGCATCATGAACTCGCCAGTCTTCCCGCCGCGCGACCTGTGGCTGTCCGGGTATTCGATCTCGTACTATCACTTCGGCTACATTATGGCGTCCATGCTGGCGCTGTTCACCGGCGTCCCGGCTACCCTGGCATTCAACCTCATGATCGCCCTGATCTTTGGACTCAGTGCCCTCGGCGCCTATGGCATTCTCTATAACCTCCTGGCCAATTACCACTTGCCTGATTACGAATTACCAATCACCAACAACGAGCAACCAATCCCTGATCTCCAATCTCTATTAACTCCTCTCCTGGCGCCCTTATTTCTATTGTTGATCTCGAATGCCGAAGGCTTCCTGGAAGTGCTCCACAGCCGTGGCTTCCTGTGGAGGAACGGCAGCAACTTCTGGACGTGGCTGGATATTATCGACTTGCGGGATGCACCGGCGCAGACTCTGAATTGGGTGCCGGAGCGTTTCTGGTGGTGGTGGCGCGCCTCACGCGTGATCATGGATTACGACCTCAACAATCGCTGGACCGGCGACGTCATCAATGAGTTTCCCTTTTTCTCGTATTTGCTGAGCGATCTGCACCCGCATGTGCTGGCGATGCCGTTCAACCTCCTGGCGGTCGCCGTGGCGCTGAACATCTTCCTGGGTGGCTGGCGCGGCAGGATGGATTTGTACGTTGGCGAGCTGCACATCAGCAAAGCCGGCTTCTTCACGATTGCCGTGGTATTGGGCGGACTGGCGTTCCTTAACACCTGGGATATCCTCATCGCCGGGGCGCTGATCGTCTTCAGCTACGCGCTGGCACGGGTGCGGGAGGCAGGCTGGGGCTGGAAGCGACTCGAGGACGTCTTCCTGCTCGGCATCCCGGCCGTGGTGACCGCGTTCCTGATGTATCTACCGTTCTATATCGGGTTCGATTCTCAGCTGGGCGGCATCCTGCCGAGCTTCATGTACCCGACCCGCGGGGCGCAGCTGTGGGTGATGTGGGGCACGTTATTTGTCCCGCTGTTTGCTTATTTGATCTACTTGTGGCGGACGCGGGAACCCGCGAACTGGCGGACGGGCCTGTCCACGGGGCTCGGCATCGTGGGCGTGCTTCTGCTTGCCATGATCGTGCTCGGGTTGGTTGGTTGGAGGCTCAAGCCGGACCTGGTCCAGCCCATCCTCGAATCGCAGGGGCGCACTGCCGGGGCGTTCCTGGCAGATAGCCTCCTGCGCCGCGTACGCTATATCGGTGGGCTGCTCACACTGCTGGGGCTGTTGATCCCTGCGCTGGCATTCTTGTTCCGCTCCGAAAACAGGTCATCTTCGTTTGTCCTGTTGCTCATCGTACTGGGCACACTGCTCATCCTCGGACCGGACTTCTTGTATCTGCGCGACAATTTTGGTTATCGCATCAATACCATCTTCAAGTTTTATTATCAGGCATGGATCGTGCTCAGCCTGGCGGCGGCGTATGGCAGTGTGGCCTTGCTGCGCCGACTACGCGGTGCCGGTCGGATTGTTTTCAGCAGCGTCTTTGCGCTGGTACTGATCGTGGGACTCACCTATCCGGCCCTGGGATTACTCAACAAGACCAACAACTTCAACCCGCCATTTGGATTTACGCTTGACG
>DAITPI010000288.1:0-5972 GCA_036833655.1 Anaerolineales bacterium
ATAGAGTGAATTGCGAGACGACGATCGCCTCGCCTTTGACGTCTAGCACAGACAGATTCGTCTTGCCCTGGTCGTCTTCAAAAATGCGCAATTTGGCAACCTTGTCGGCCAGAAAAGCAGCCTGCTCCACTCCATCGCCATGCCCGACGCCAAGCAAGACAACAAGACCTTTCCCGATCCGGGAAATGACCTTGCCTTCGACCGTGACCTGGGCTTTCGAAACTCTTTGCAATAATGCGCGCATAGATGCGAGGTATGATCCTTGGGGGAGTCACTCAAATTTGTAGCCGGTGTTTTCGCGGTATTTTTTCTGCTCGGCGGAGCTCAGGCGTTCGTATTCCAGCCGCAGGGTGTAGCCCCCGATGACTGTTCCATCCTCCTCAAGCAGCATCCAGTCCACAATATCGTCGAGCTTCACTTCAACAAGACGATCCGGATGGCTTCCCATCTCGAGGGTCACGCCCTCCACCATGCGTACCGTGTAGACGTCATCCAAAATATATACCGGCTCCGTCCACATATCTTCCACGCTACTACCGTCCTGAAAACGGATCTTCAGGCTGAGCAACTGGTAGGAAGTCCGGGGAGCCAGAAACTCCTGACGGAAGATGTAGAGCGTGTCCTGTGCTTGCCTGACGGCTGCCTGGAATTCAGGATCGGGGTCGGTAAACGTGGAAACAGGAACTGGCGTGGGCGAAGCGGGCGCACACGCAGCAAGAAGAAAGCACGCCATTATCAGGGTTTTCCACTGGAGAGCCTTGTACATCTAAAATCTCCAATCTGTGAAAATGCCACAATCCCATATACCCCTTGGACGCTACGGCAGCTGAATTGCTTCCCTCACCTCTTGCATCGTCTGTTCGGCAATGACGCAGGCGCGCCGTGCGCCATCATTCAGCACATCCTGCACGTAATCGGGTCTGGCGGCAAACTCCGCGCGCCGGAGTCGGAAGGGCTCAAGGTTCTGGTTCATGTTCTTCGCAAGCAGCTTTTTGCAGTCCACACAGCCGATGCCCGCCCGCCGACATTCCACGTTGACCATGTCCACGTCGGCTTGCGGGGAAAAGATCTTGTGCATCGTGTACACGTTGCAGACATCCGGGTTGCCGGGGTCGGTGCGCTTCATGCGCGCCGGATCTGTGACCATTTCCCGGACGCGGGCGGTGGTCTCTTCGGGCGTGGAGGCCAGCTCGATATGGTTGTTCAGGCTCTTGCTCATCTTTTCCTTGCCGTCGATGCCAAGCACCTTTGGGATCTCGGTGTGCTTGGCTTGCGGCTCGATGAGGGCTTTGGTGTTATGGCGATAGTTGAACGAGCGGACCAGCTCACGCGCAAATTCGAGATGCGGCGCCTGGTCGATTCCTACCGGGACGATATCGGATTTATAAAGCACGATATCCGCGGTCATCAGCACAGGATAGCCCAGCAAACCGTAGTTCACGTTCTCGGGCTGCTGACGCACCTTGTCCTTGAAGGTCGGCAGGTCGGTCAATTTCCCTAACGGTGTGACCATCGAGAGGTAAGTGTGCAGCTCCATAACCTGTGGGACATGCGACTGCACGAAGACAATGGTCTCCTCGGGGCGGATGCCTGCCGCGAGCCAATCAAGCACCATCTCCGAGGTGTTCTGGCGGAGATCCTGGGTGGTCTCCACCGTGGTCAGCGCATGGACATCCACAATGCAATAGACACAGTCATAGTCATCCTGCAGGGCGACATAGTTCTGTATCGCCCCCAGATAATTGCCCAGATGCTGGCGACCGGTCGGTCGCGCCCCCGAAAATACACGTCCTTTTTTCGTCATTCCATAGCCTCTATGTCTGGTGGTTCGGCGAAATGGAGCAGCGTTTTGGAACCACTGATTTCATATCTTCTCGACATTGCCGGCGAAGATGATTTGACCCGAATTTCATTATTCGCCAACCATCTTCCTCACCAATCCCAACACTTCCCCGGGCTCGGCATGGCGATGGGTGGCTAGCTTTGAATAGAGCAGCTGTCCATTGACTGTGACTTCAAAGCGCCCGCCGTCCGACGGGACCAGTTTGATCTCTTCGATCAGATGTTCATAATGCTTGAGCAATTCATCCATCAGGCTCACGGCCCGACCGGTGTAGTGTCAGACCGCGCAGTATACGATTTCGATGTGCAACATGATGCCTCCGCGGGTTTCGGAAGATTATATCATCTGGGCAACCGGGGCAAAACGCGGCGACTGTCCCACCGACTGGCGTGTCCTAGTGGGCCGACTGATCCTTATGGCTCTCCAACCGGCGGGTCACAAGAAGTAGCAGGAGCGAGACAAAGACAAGGACGGTAGACAGGCCAATCGCAACATTCAAGCTTCGCTCCAGACCAAGATAAATGGCCAGCGGCATGGTCTGCGTCACCCCTTCCAGGTTGCCGGCAAACAGGATGGTCGCGCCAAACTCACCGATGGCGCGCGTCCATGCCAGGATCGCGCCGCTCAGGACCGCGCGTCCCGCGAGCGGGAACATCAGGAAGCGGAATAACTGCCACTCATTGCTGCCTTCGACGTAGGCCGCTTCCACCATTTGATGGTCGACCTCCGCGAACCCGATCCGCGCTGCCCGGACGAATAGCGGGGCAGAAACAAACGTCTGGGCGAGCACAACGGCAGCCGTAGTAAATGGAAGAGTGATCCCCAGCGCATTCAGCCACGCCCCAAACATCCCCTGCCTCCCAAACGCGATCAGGAGCGCAATCCCTGCCACCGAGGGAGGTAAAACGATAGGCAGATCGATGACCAGCTCCAGGAAGGTTTTTCCGGCGAACTTCCTGCGGGCAAGCACAAAGGCTAATGGTGTGCCTGTTACGATCGCAATCAACACGCTCAGGGCGCTGGTCACCAGGCTCAAGCGCAGTGCCGCGACGGCGCTAGGCTGTGTGATAAACGGGAACAGTCCGCTGGCGCCGGCGCGCCACAGGAGCGCCAGAACGGGGAGGGCGAGCAAAGCAAGAAGCAAAAGACTGGGGAGAGCAAAAAGCCACTCGGAGTACTGGAAACGCGTAGACTGAGCGAATAAGCTGCGATTTTGCGGCATAGAAAACCTGAATTACCCTCGACCTGTTGAAGGAGATCTAGTTTTACATCACGGAGCGACGGGTGTAAAGCCCCATTTTTTGAGCGTGGCCTGTCCATCTGCAGACAGCACGTAATCGACGAACTCGTCCGCCAGATCTCGATTGGCAGAGCGTGCCAGTGGCGCAATAGGATACTCTGCGATCACATTGACGTCCGCAGGAATCTCGATCCTCTGAAGCTCCGGCACAGCCACCACATCCGACACGTACACAATACTGACGTCCGCCTCCCCTAGCTGGACCTTCGTGACCGCCTGGCGGATGTTGTCTTCATTGGAAACCACGTTTGCCAGGACTCGATCGCGATACCCGGCTCCATACAAGGCATTGAGGTTTTCCAATACCTGGCGGGCGTATCTGCCCGCGGGAACTTCCTCTGCAGCCAGCACCAGTTTCAGACCCGGTTTGCCTAGCTCTTCCAGCGTGCGGATACCGGCAGGGTTGTCCTTCGGCAGGATCACGATCAATCGATTTGCGAGAAAGACTCTAGGCGTACCGGGCTCAATCGTATTCTGTTCGATCAGAGTCTCCATCTCCTTCATATTCGCCGAAGCAAAGACATCGGCAGGCGCGCCCTGCTCGATCTGTGTCCGTAAGTTTTGTGAACCGCTGAAATTGAAGGCAACAGTGACGCCTGGGTGGGCTATCTCAAACGCCTGCCCCAGCTCCGTAAATGCCTCCGTCAACGACGCCGCAGCATAGACCGTGAGCGTACGCGGCTTGGAAGGGACGTCCGTGCTCCTGCACGCGCCCAGCAGGTAAGCTAGATATATGACCATGAGAAGGCAGCGCTTCATTTTTGCTCTTTCCTGGTTTGCAGATAAGGGTCCGAACTGTGAATCTACATGTGGAACCGGGGCGTGTCAAGCCAATTTTTATTTGACAGCCCTCCGTCATCATGTTATAAGACGGAAACAATTTACGGATTTGCTCATCCAGAGAGGCTGAGGGACCGACCCTGTGACGCCTCGGCAACCATTCACCGACCGGGAATCCGCGCTCCGTGAAGCTGGTGCCAACTTCGGCGGACTACAATGTCCGGGAGATGAGAGAGGACCTGTGCTTGCACGCCGCCTCTCTTTTGAGAGGCGATTTTGTTGCGGGAATGTCATTGCTCCCGGCTCCATCCTCGCAATGGCATAGAGGTTACTATGGAAATCGGCGAAACACTGTATGTGACCAGGCGCGAGGATTTTCGTAAGTGGCTGGAAGCGAACCACCAGTCCAGGAAAGAGATCTGGTTGGTGCAGTTCAAGAAAGCCACGAAGAAACCGTCCATTGATTATGTCGAAGCTGTCGAAGAAGCCCTCTGCTTCGGCTGGATCGACAATACGGAAAAGTCCATGGATGCCGAGCGTTACGCCACGCGCTTCTCGCCGCGGCGCCCGAAATCGAACTGGACAGAAACCAATAAAGAACGAGCACGCCGGCTGATCGCGGAAGGCAAGATGACCCCTGCAGGCCTCCTCACCCTGCCGCCCGACGTGACAGCATAGATGGCAGACAAAGTCAAGCTCACCGGCGGGCCGGATAAAACCGTCACCTGGATCTGGCTGGACCCTGCGAGAGGCCAACTCAAGGTTGAATACTATGATTTCAGCGAGCCAGCGCATAAATTCTTTGGTAATGATATCGCCTGGACCATTACCGTCCAGGACATGGAGAAGCTGCTCTCTACCGTCACCCAGGACGAGACCTCTCTCATCCCGTGGATGGAGAGATACTTCAAGAGTTATTTTGGCATCAAACAATGGCTGGAAGAGAACGGAATCGGTTTTACGATCGAACGAGAAAGCTGGGCATAGCGATGGATTGTCCTGAATGCGGCGCCCCTGACCGGTTGTGCCAGTCCCGTTTCGATGAATTTCTCGTCCTGGAGTTCACGGACGCAAGCTACGGCGCTGTACATCATTTGACCGTTGCCACGTACATGCTGCAGCACTCCAGCAAGATGACTCGCGAAGGCTGGCTGCATGAACGAGAGTTGCTGAGAGAGTTTCTCGTGGAAAATAAGTCTCCTGCTTCTATTCGAAAGCAGAACAAGGATCTGGTGGACAGCGGCAAGCGAACGTTCAGATTCAAATCGAGGGATGGCTTACCGGTCATCAAGAAAACGGCGTGGGAGAAGACAATTCTGGATGTCCGTTCGGGAAACCCCGAGGTTTATTGCACAGATATTACCGCCTGGGCAACGTCTGCGCTGGAAGAGACTCAAGAAATGGAAATCCAGGCTATGTATGGAAACCTTTGAAGGAAATCTTGGATAGTTTGGTATGGAGCACGTCTGGCAAACTGGATGAGGAGATTTAATGACTGAACGCAAATACACCAACAGGCGCTATCTCGATGCCCTGGAAAAGAAAGTCCTGGTCTTCGACGGCGCGATGGGCACAAGCCTGCAAATCCAAAACCTCACTGCCAAGCATTTCGGTGGCGAGCAATACAACGGCTGCAACGACTATCTTGTGATCTCCTATCCCGAGGCTGTGGAAAAAGTCCATCGCTCGTTTCTCGAAGTTGGCGTGGATGTGCTCGAGACGAACACCTTCCGTTCCAACCGCATCACGATGAAGGAGTATGGCTTGCAAGACCGCGTCATCGAGATCAACGAAACTGCTGCGCGCCTTGCTCGAAGACTCGCCGATGAATACGCCTCACGCTCCACGCAACCACGCTTTGTAGCTGGCTCCATCGGACCTTCAGGCAAACTTCCCTCCGCCAACGACCCCGAGCTTTCCAACGTCAGCTTCGATGAACTCTCTGAAACATTTCGCGAACAGGCAGTCGGTCTGATCCGCGGCGGCGTGGATGTGCTCCTCATCGAAACCTCACAGGACATTCTCGAAGTCAAAGCCGCCATCACGGGC
>DAITPI010000289.1:0-5968 GCA_036833655.1 Anaerolineales bacterium
GCTCGTCATATTCATCCTTGGGGGCTGGACGGAAGAGCTGCTCTCCCGCGGCTATCATTTGCAGACGATCGCCAGCGGCACGAATCTCTTCTGGGGCGCGGTGATCTCCTCGGCTCTGTTCGGTCTGATCCATCTTGGCAATCCCAATGCCACCCTGGTCGGCGCAGCCGGCATCTTCGTGGCCGGACTCTTCTTTGCCTATGCCTATCTCCGCACCGGGCAGCTCTGGCTTCCCATCGGAATGCACATCGGGTGGAATTTCTTTGAGGGAGTCGTGTTCGGCTTTCCCGTCTCCGGGCTGGATATCTACGCCCTGGCACGCATCTCCGTCCACGGACCGGAGCTCTGGACGGGCGGCGCGTTCGGGCCTGAAGCAGGGTTGATCGTGTTGCCAGCGATTGTCGTGGGTGGACTGCTCATCTATCTCTACTCACGGCGCCGTCTCGGATAGGTCGCCATGCCAAGCTTCCGAACACCGCAGACTGTTCATCTTCCACCGGAGAGCCTTGCCCGGGCAAATGCCTTTGCCGGTGCCGTGGTAGATACCGTCAATTACCGCGACAGCAGCCAGACTCGCAAGAAGAAGATCTTCGATGACCACGTTGTCAGCAAGCTGGGCGAGGAAGCCGTTCACCTGGTCTTCGAAGCGCGTCATTGCACCGTCGAAGGTCCCGATTACACCGTTTACGATTCGAAGCAAAAATCCTGGGCTGCAGACCTCAGGATCAACGCTCTTGAGGTCGCTGTCAAGACCCAGCGACGTTCCGCCGCCAACCGCTACGACCTCTCCTGGACCTTTCAGGATTCGCCGAGGCGCCGCGACCCCATCCTGTCTATGCCGGATGCCTGGGTGTGCCTGGTCGTCTACGAAGACCTGAAGCCCGGATACGAATGCTTGGTTTACCCGCTCCGCAAGATCAAACATCTGATCTTCGAGGCTCCGCGCCTCAGGCGGCTCGTAGGGAAAAAGCAGGCTGTCTATCTGGAGACTTTGCAAAAGCACGGGGTATTCTGAGCTTGTCCGAAAATTAGATTTCTTTCAGCTTCAATAACATCCGGGTACACCGGGCGTTAAACAGTATGTGAAAGGAGAGACCTATGCACGGAACACTTAGAGATCCTGTCTGTGGAATGGAAGTGACCTATGAAACGGCGCAGGCCCGCTCGGAATATAACGGGCAAACCTATTACTTCTGCTCGCTCGGTTGCAAGGAAGATTTCGACCGGGAACCGGAACGATATGTGACCCAGGACGAGACAAGCCACCGTTAGTAACCAAGTTTCATAGTCATCAGTAACCAGAGCCTCGCGGATAGATTCTCCGCGAGGCTCTTGATTCTATGGTGCGTCCGATGGCTGTGATCAATGTCCCAGCAGGCTCAGCATTGTTAGAACCACCACGGAGATCAGGATCAGTTTTGGCAGGCTGAGCGCCATACCGTTTGAACTACGTGATCTGCGGGTAGCCTGGCTTCTCATGCCTTCCTCCCGGAGTTCCTGAATTTTCTCTTTGCCTCGTGTTTCGAAAAAGAACTGGTTCATGATCTAGTCTCCTTATCTTGAGCAAGTCGGATAAACGGTCCGCATTGCCATCAAACCGCCATCTAGACCCGTCGGACCCTGGCTGGTGTACGTCACCCACATCCGCCTCTCGCTTACGTATTCTGTATGGACGGAAAGTTGGGATGGCAGGACCATGCACCCGGCGACGCTGCCTTTCGCATCCGTGTTTGCACCTGACATTGCCCCGGCTGTGGCGAGTGCTTCCCGGGCAGTGAGGGCGATTGTGATCATGAGCACGACGGCAACGAAGCCGTTGAAAAGATTTTTGAACATTCTGATCTCCTGGACCGATTGAATTTGCGCTGAGTTACGCGCGCCGGTCGTTTCGATGCCTTCACTGTAGCGCCTGAGGGGTTACCCCACTTGCCATTTCCTACCAAAATTCTCCAAGTAGCACAAAAATGTGCTATTCTGTCTTTACCAGAGCGGAAAATCGGGTTCGGTTGAAAGGATTGCCTGATGGCCACATCAATCCCAGATAGCACACTGGAAAAATTCACTACGTTCGGCGACTTGTTGCGTTTCCTGAGACGGCGAGCCGGGATCACACAGCTGGAGCTGTCTATCGCGGTCGGTTACAGCGATGCGCAGATCAGCCGCCTCGAGCAGAATCTCCGTCCGCCAGATATTCCGACCATCGAGGCGCGCTTCGTCCCGGCCTTGGGATTGGAAGACGAGCCGAAAGCGGTCGCGCGGCTGCTAGACCTGGCAGCTCATGTGCGTCGCGAGGACGCGCCCGGGCTGGGTCTCTGCCCATACAAGGGCTTGAGCTATTTCGAGGAAGCAGATGCCGATCTATTCGTCGGACGGGAGGAATTGACCGCCACACTCGTCGAGCGCCTGCTTGCCCTGGCTTCGAGCGTCTCGCCGGAGGAAACACGTTTTCTCGTCGTGGTCGGCGCCTCGGGCAGCGGCAAGTCTTCTCTGGTGCATGCTGGGATCGTCCCGGCGCTGCGGTGGAGCAAGGATTCGATGGACTGGCAGATCCAGGTGCTCACGCCCACTGCCCATCCGCTGGAAAACCTGGCCGGGAGTCTCCTACCAGGGGACGAGCGAGTCTCTGGCGTCGCCGCATTCATGGATGACCTGAGGCGTGATCCGCGCAGCCTGCAGATCTTCGCGAAACGTCGACTGGGGCTTCGGAATGGGAAACAGATACTGCTGGTGATCGATCAGTTTGAAGAGCTGTTCACGCTGTGCCGCTCGGACGAGGAGAGAGTCGCCTTCATCGAGAACCTGCTCACGGCTGCGTCTGAACCGGATGGCCCTGTGATTGCCTTGATCGCCCTGCGAGCGGATTTTTACGCGCACTGCGCGAGCTACGTCCAGTTGCGTCAGGCGCTGGCAAGAAATCAGGAGTACATTGGAGCGATGAATGCGGAGGAATTGCGACGCGCCATCGAAGAGCCTGCGCGCCGGGGCCGCTGGGAACTCGAGCCCGGTCTGGTCGATCTTCTCCTGCATGATGTGGGCCAGGAACCGGGCGCTTTGCCACTTCTTTCGCATGCCTTACTGGAAACCTGGCAACGGCGTCGGGGGCGTGTTTTGACATTAAGCGGTTACAGCTCTTCAGGTGGTGTACGCGGCGCCATCGCCGAAACGGCCGAGGCGGTGTTTGCCGATCGATTCACACAGGATCAACAGGAGCTTGCTCGCCGTATATTTCTGCGCCTGACGGAGCTGGGCGATGAAACGTCCACGGGCGATACACGCAGGCGGGCTACATTTGGTGAGCTGATCCTAAAGCCTGAAGAAGCAGAGTCAACGCGCCGACTGTTAAACACGCTGGCAGATGCTCGTCTCATTGTGACAGGGGAGGCGAGCGTCGAGGTTGCACACGAAGCCCTCATCCGGGAATGGCCGCGGCTGCGCGGCTGGCTGGAGGACAACCGGGAAGGCTTGCGCTTGCACCGCCAGTTGACAGAGTCCGCCCTGGAATGGGATACCCTCCACCGGGAGCCGGATTTCTTGTTTCGCGGCGCACGCCTGACACAGGCGCAGGAATGGGCTACTTCCCACGCCGAGGAGATGAATCCGCTGGAATCCGACTTCCTGGTTGCATCAATCTCGCAGGCCGAACAGGAAACAGCCGAACGTGAAGCCCAACGCCAGCGCGAATTGGAGGCCGCCCGGAAACTCGCAGAGTCGGAAAGACAACGGGCGGAAGAACAAACCAGCTTTGCCAGACAGATGAGCACGCGCGCACGCTATCTCACCGCTGCCTTCATGATTGCCGTGCTTATGGTATTTACTGCTCTATATTTCGGGTCGCAGGCGCGCCAGACTGCCGTCACAGCACAAACAGAGAAGCGTACTGCCACAGCACGCGAGCTCGCCGCAGCCGCGTTGAACAATTTGGGCGTCGACCCGGAGCGCAGCATCCTGCTGGCGCTCCAATCTGTTTCGACAACGAGATCCGTAGATGGCGCTTTTCTCCCGGAATCGCTGGAGGCGCTTCACCGCGCCATCGTGGCTTCTCCGATTCGCATGACTCTCAAGGGACATGGCACCCCGGTTCTCTCGGCGGATTACAGTCCAAACGGAAAACAACTGGCGACGGTTGGCGCCGATGGCACGATCATCCTGTGGGATGCCGTCACAGGGAAGGAAACCCTCCGTCTGTCAGGGACTACTGAACCCGGAGACTTCGTTTCGTCTCAACGGGTGACCTACAGCCCCGATGGACATCTGCTTATCGCCTGCGATCGGAATCTGGTCAAGATCTACGATCCGGTTTCCGGTAAGCTTGTCAAGACGCTGGAGGGGCATGAGACAGATGTCACGGCAATTGCCATCAGCAGCGATGGAAAGCACATTGCCTCGGGCGCACTCGACGGATCGCTGCTGCTCTGGAACGCTGTCATGGGGACGGTACAAGCGCAGATGGCCCAGCATAAGGATTCAATCGAAAACCTGGCCTTTCGCCCGGATGGAAAATGGCTGATCACAACCAGCGACGATGCAAGCATGAAGATTTGGGATGCTTCCACTGGCGAGCTCCTGAAGGATTACACGGACTTTTCAGGTGTGGTCCTCGGAGCCACGTTCAGCCCTGACGGGCAGAAATTCGCTTTTTCAGATGGAACGATCCACGTCTGGAGGTTTGGGAACGACAGTCAAATGCAGATATCGCACCAAGAGCTGTATTCAATTCCAAATGCTGGCTCGGATAGGTTCAGTGGAGATGGCAGCCTGCTGGCAGGGCTCCGCGGCAACGACGTGAAGATATGGGATGCCGCTACCGGACGCGAACTGCTTACACTCGTGGGCCACACAGGCTGGGTCATGGGCCTGTCATTCAGCCCGGATGGAAAATCCCTGGCGAGCACAAGTCTGGATGGGACTGTCAAAATATGGAGCCTGACGCCCGGGAATGAAACAGTAGCGGTTACTACCCCGGCCGCGAGCTTTGGAACTCGGATTGCATACAATCCGCAGAGAGATGAATTCGCCGCAAGTGGAGGCGACGGGACGATCACAGTATGGGATGCCAGGACCGGCGATTCTCGGCTCAAACTTGGCGATCACAAGCTGGAGGTGTTGAGCCTGGCTTTCAGCGCGGATGGCGAGCGCCTGGCGAGCGGAAGTCTGGACGGGACTGCTGTCATCTGGGATCTTTCGACAGGTAAAAAACTGCTCGCCTTGCAGGCGCATCCGCCCGGAGTCCGTGACATTGCATTCAACCCGGGCGGCACCCTGATTGCGACCGGCGGCTTCGATGGTACTGCCAAGATCTGGGATGGCAAGACTGGCGAGCTCCTGCATGAATTTGCCGGGCATGAAGGCATTGTGCTTGGCGTCGCGTTCAGCCCGGACGGTAACTATCTCGCCACATCCAGCACGGATGCAACGGCCGTGATCTGGGATACCCGTACAGGTGACCGGATCCGCTCCCTGCAGCATTTGTCCGGGGTCCGGGAGGTCGCCTACAGCCCGGATGGAAAGATCCTGGCAGCCGGCGACGGGGAAGGGATCGTCACCCTCTGGGACCCGGCGACCGGCTCGCAGATCCGGACTCTCGCCGGGCACAGTACCGGAATCCAGTCCCTCAGCTTTAGCTCCGATGGCAAATGGATCGCGACGGGCAGCGAAGACAATACAGCGAAGATCTGGGATATGCAGACCGGTCAAGAAATGCTGACATTGCCCGGAAGCGCGGGCGGCGTATATGGAGTTGCTTTTAGCTCCATAGATGAGGGGGCACGCCTCGTGGTTTCCAGCGGCGATGGAGTGGTGCGTTTCTTTCTGCTGCGCCTCGATGAGCTGCTAGCGCTAGCCCAATCCCGCGTCACCCGCCCGCTGACCACCGAAGAATGCAAGAAATATCTGCATGCGGAGCAATGTCCATCTGAGCCCTAGGGAAGATGAGATGCAGCTACAATTGCAGCCGCAATATTCCGCGACT
>DAITPI010000290.1:0-5965 GCA_036833655.1 Anaerolineales bacterium
GTCCTTACGCACCAATGGAATTGGTTTGTTGTCATTGCCAGTCTCCCTTATGTTTTGGGTGTGACAACGGTGATCTTCGGCAAACATATTGACAAATTGGAAATGGATACAGCAAAGGGCATCCATACTCTTCCGGTGGTGATCGGGGAGAAAGCCTCACGTTATGCAGTGCTGGCAATGATGGTTGCCCCCTATCTCTTCACGGTGTATTTGATTGCTGCAAAGTTTTTCACACCTGTGATGTTGATCGTCTTTTTGGCGCTTCCCACCTTTTTACAAATCTATCCAAAATTCCTGGAACCCAAGCCAGAGACTCGCCCCGAGGGTCAGATTGGCTGGCCGCTGTATTTTGTGGGCTACGCGTTCATCAATAATCGCAAATTTGGCTCACTCTTCATGTTTGGACTGTTGATTGACGTATTCCTGCGCGTGATCCCGTTCACAGCGAATCTCCTCAAATTATATTGGAGCTAATTTCCAGATTGATGAAAAGAGCAGGCTAACTTCCTGCTCTTTTATTGTTTAATAATTTGATTATCGTATTAGGACTGATTGTATCCAATTTCACAAATCGTAGTATAATTTTTTCAAGAGAGTTTCCAAAGGCGATGAGTCGCCGATTTATGATCAACTTAAAGGAGAGAGAAATGCACATTAATTTCCCAATGTGGCGTAAAGCCTCATGGCAATTGATCAAGATGGACGACAAGAAAGAGTGGGACTCGCTCGACATCGTCTCGAAATGGTTGATTGCCACCCGTTCCGCTGTCACGCTGGTAACCGTCTACTCCTGCGTGATCGCCGGATTGCTCGCCTGGCGCGATGGCAATTTTTCGTGGATCCCCTTCCTCATCCTGACCCTCGGACTGTTCATTGCACATGGCACCAACAACATCCTGAACGATTACACCGATTATTCACGTGGGCTCGATAAAGACAATTATTTCCGCACACAATATGGGGTTCATCCACTCGCGCAGGGATTTTTTACTAAGCCGCAGCAGATCCGCTGGTTCCTCGTCAGTGGGGTGCTTGCCACGCTTTCGGGCATCTATGCCCTGCTAAACACCAACTTCCACCCGCTGGTGATCGGCTTGTTTGTCTTCGGCGCGATCACCCTTCTTGCTTATACCTATCCCTTCAAATACTGGGGACTCGGTGAGCTTGCCATTTTCCTGATCTGGGGACCGATCATGATCGGTGGCGTGTATCTGGTCATGGCATTAATCAAAGGTGGGGATCTCGGCAACATCTGGAACGTTGTCCTGGCAGGCATTCCATACGGTTTAGGGGTTGCCAGCATCAATATCGGCAAGCACATAGACAAGCACGACGACGACAAAGCCAGGGGAGTGGGCACGTTCCCGGTGCGCGTGGGAGAAGCCGTTGCCCGCCGCGTGGATCAGATCGCCCTGATCCTGATCTATGCTGTGATTGCCTACCTCGTCTTCGTGCCGCGCTATTTCACTCCGGTGATGTTGATCGTGTTCCTGGCGTTCAAGCATGCGTGGACCGCAATCAAAATGCTCAATAACCCCCGCCCGAAGCAGTCACCGCCGAACTGGCCCGGCTGGCCCACCTGGTTCTCGGCGTTTACCTTCTATCACAACCGCCAGTTTGGTGGCTGGCTGATCCTCGGCCTGATCGTGGACACATTGCTACATGTCATTCCGTTCACAGCCGATCTGATCGCCCGCTACTGGCCACCCATCTAGCCATGTAGGGTCGAGCAGCTGCTCGACCCTACGTGATTACATCTTTGATTTCCAACCATGCGGGTTCGGGGTTCTTCAGGACTCCGAACCCGATTTTTCCCTCGGGGGTGAAGGCGGCATACTGGTTATCGATCCAGATGACCAGTCCCAGCGGTGGGCGGGGACTGACAGAGGACTCGAACACCCGGACTCCATCCACCTCGAACCGGACGCCATCCTCGCGCCAATCGAGCCGGTAGCTGTGCCACCGGGTGACGTCCACGCCGAGGCAGATTCCATCCTCGCCGATCACTCTGCCCAGGAACCGGCGTGTCACCTTTCGAGAGAAGGGGAACGCCAGTCCGGAAAGCAGCAGCAGCGCGTGGAAACGAGGGGAGCGGAATGCCTGAGCTAAGAATCCGTTGCCAGCCGATCCGCGCTTCGACTTCCACTCACCTGCACTGCGCGCAGGCGCAAGTGTCGTCTCGCTTCGCTCGCTCCGTGTCCGCTCAGCGCGAAAGGAAAGATAGTTCTCTTTCGAAGCATGAAAAAACCAGACCGCATTCGGCAGCGCCGGCAGGCGCCATCCTGTTCCGCCGAAGCCCAGCGATATTCCGAACGGATTGTTCCAGAACCCGAACCCCCACGTCCCGGGGATCGCCCCACTCGAGGCCCGGGCAGACAGCTGAAGGCTGCGCGGGCATCGCAACGGAAACTGACGTCGCGACATTTTCGCATAGTCATCAAGCTGGGCGAGCCGGTATTTATCAGCTGCTCCCGCCGGAATGAATAGGCGGTATGCATGATTCCCACTCCCGGCCGAAATTGTCTCCACGCTTGCACCGGTCGTATGCTGTGGAATTAATTGCGTGTAAGCCATTTCCGTCCCAGAGTAAACATACCGACAAAGACCCAGACCGCGTTCAGACCTGTGGTGGCATACGCTCCCAGCGACAGCGTATAGAACACAAGCAGTAATCCTGCAAAGATGTTCATCCCCTGGTATAGCGGCGAGTCGCCCTCGGTCTTCTTGGCCGAGACGAGGGCATATGCCAGGAGATAAAGGATGGAGCCGGTCCAGCCGATGATGTCAATGCAAAGTCTTGAAGCCATAGGTGAGAGTGCCTTCGTAAGTTGGGCTGGCAGGTATTATTTCATGTTTCGTGGCTTTTGTAAAATAATTCCTGCAATTGCGGGTAAAATTCTTCTTATGAGAACAGTATTCTGGGAAGATAATCAGTTGAAGATGATCGATCAGCGCATTTTGCCTGGACGGTTTGAGATCATTTCATTCACAGATCACGTCTCGGTGGCGCGTGCGATCAAGGATATGGTCGTGCGCGGCGCCCCGGCGATCGGCGCGGCGGCTGCATTCGGGCTGGCGCTGGCAGCCTATGAATCTAGGGCGAGCTCCAGCCCAGATCTACTCAGCGATCTGGAGTCTGCCTCGGGCACCCTGAAAGCCGCGCGTCCTACAGCCGTCAATTTGGCATGGGCCCTCGATCGCGTGTTGTGGACTGTCGAGCAATTGCGGGATAAACGGAATGCCAACCAGTTGCGCCAGCTCGTGCTGGATGCCGCCCAGCGCATTGCAGATGAAGACGTGCAGATCAACAAGCGCATGGCAGAACACGGGGCGAAGTTGATCGACGATGGCGATACGATCATTCATCACTGTAACACGGGCGCCCTCGCCACCGTGGACTGGGGGACCGCCCTGGGCGTCATCCGCACGGCGCATGAGCAGGGCAAGCGTATCCACGTGCTGGTCGACGAGACTCGTCCGCGTCTGCAGGGCGCGCGGCTCACGGCCTGGGAGCTGGACCGGTACGGCATTCCCTACGAGATCATCACCGACAGCATGTCGGGCTATTTCCTCAAGGCCGGCAAGGCGCAAAAAGTCCTGTTCGGCGCCGACCGGGTTGCGGCAAACGGGGATGTGGCAAACAAGATCGGCACCTATATGCTGGCACTGGCGGCGCACGATAACGGCGTGCCGGCCTATTCGGTCGTTCCTACTTCGACGATCGACCTCTCCCTTGAGCACGGCGACCAGATCCCCATCGAGGAACGCGATCCCCAGGAGGTGCTGGGGATCCAGTTCCAGGGCGAGCGCCTCGCGCCGGTGGAAGCGGAGGCGCGTAACATCGCGTTCGACGTCACGCCCCACCGCTTGATCACCGGCATTGTGACCGAGAACGGCGTGGTCTATCCGCCTTTTGAGGTCAATCTCAGGAAAGCTGTACTGGGTTAGTCAGAAAATGTAGCAGGCTTGCGAAGGGCATCCGAAGCCTTTGCAAGCTCCTCTAATTCATAAGGAACACATGCTCCTCTTTCAGGCACCGCCACCGACACGCTATGACCTTCGCTTTTCGATCGCCGGGATTCCGGTCAGCGTCCATCCACTCTTCTGGCTGATCGCGGTCCTCCTGGGGTCCACCGGGGATATCCTGTTGATCCCGATCTGGATCCTGGTGATCTTTGTCTCGATCCTCGTCCATGAACTGGGCCATGCGCTTGCATTCCGTCGTTACGGCCAGCGCTCCCAGATCATCCTGCATATGGCAGGCGGTCTCACGATTCCCGAGCCTGTGTCGTGGGGAGGCAGATATGCCAGTGTGGCTCTTTCGCCGAACCAGCAGATCGTCATCTCCCTGGCCGGGCCCGTGGCAGGATTTCTCCTGGCGGCGCTGGTGATCGCGGTCGTCGTCTTCGCAGGCGGCTCGGTCGTGACCACGTGGCTGCTCGGTGTCCTTCCTTTGCCGCTGACAGCGGTCATGCCTTTTGGGGGCAGAATCGTGAGTGTGCTCATCTCCATGCTGTTGTGGGTCAATGTGTTCTGGGGATTAATCAATCTTGCACCGGTCTATCCGCTGGATGGAGGCAGTGTGACCCGCAACGTACTGCTTCAAGCAGATCCTGCGGACGGTGTCCGCAAATCGCTGTGGGTTTCCGTGATCGCAGGGGCACTCGTGGCGATCGGGGGCCTGGTCCTTTTCCGAAGTGTGTTCATGGCATTGCTATTCGGCTTGCTGGCATTCCAAAGCTATCAGGCTTTACAGAGGCGGTATTGAGCTCATTAACTTTCTAGACAATCTGTGCCTGGCATGATAAACTTTTGCGGCTGAAATGGGCGTGGCGCCTGAGAGCAAGTCGAGCGCCACGCCTTTTCCTGCGAATATAGATCGTTATGGTGAAGTCTCCGCTGCGACTGCGTGAAGCCGCTCATCGGGACAAGAGGCACAATGGATATTCTTATCACCGGCTCGGTTGCATACGATTACTTGATGACCTTTCCCGGTACCTTCAAGGAACAAATCCTTCCTGAACGTTTGGCTTCCATTAGCCTTTCGTTCCTTGTCGACTCCATGTCCAAGCAGCGAGGAGGGGTCGCGCCGAATATTGCCTACACCATGGCCTTGCTTGGCGAACGACCGCGCGTGATGGCAACCGTGGGCGAGGATTTCGAGGAGTATCGTGCCTGGCTCGAAGCCAAAGGCGTGGATACCAGCCTGATGTGCGTAGTCCCCGGCGTGTTTACGGCTTCCTTCTTTGCCACCACAGATCAAGTCTCCGCGCAGATCGCTTCGTTCTACCCGGGGGCGATGGGCTACGCTGCGACCCAGTCCCTCAAGGACCTCGGCGGCAGACCGGACCTGGTGATCGTCTCGCCGAACGCGCCGGACGCCATGATGAAGTTCCCGGCGGAATGCCGCGAGCTGGGGATCGATTATCTCTACGACCCGAGCCAGCAAGTGCTCCGCCTGGAAGGGAAAGAAATCGCCCGCGATATGGAGCGGGCGCACTTCCTGTTCTGCAATGATTATGAATTTGGCTTGATCTCCAGGAAGACCGGCTGGAGCCTGGACCAGATCCTCGAGCACGTCCGGACTCTTGTCATCACGCGCGGCAAGGACGGCGCCGATCTCTACTCGGGTATGGACGCGGTCCACATCCCGACTGTGCCCGAGGATGAGATCGTGGACCCGACCGGCGTGGGAGATGCCTTCCGGGGCGGATTCCTGACCGGCTACTCGCGCGGTTTCGACTGGAAGTTGTGCGGCGAGATCGGTTCGCTGGCGGCGGTCTACTGTCTCGAGCAACGCGGTCCGCAGAGCCACCACTATACGCGACAGGAATTCGTCACGCGCTTCCGGGCCGAAGCGTCCGCCGCCGCCGTCCTGCAGCACCCCAACATCGTCGCCATCCACGAAGTGGGCATGCAGGACGGACAACACTACTTCTCGATGGACTACGTGCCAGGGCGGACG
>DAITPI010000291.1:0-5962 GCA_036833655.1 Anaerolineales bacterium
GCAAGGTGATTACAAAAAGGATCTTATGCCTGTTACCCCTACGAGAGACCGGGTCATCCCCGAAAGTGACGTCCGCCCGCTGCGCCGCCCGGACTGGATCAAGGTGCGCGCGCCCTCGGGCGAGACCTATCAATGGCTGCACGGACTGATGCGCAAGAAGGAATTACATACAGTCTGTGAAGAAGCCATGTGCCCCAACCTGGGTGAGTGCTGGGGCAGCGGCACCGCCACATTCCTGATGCTCGGCGACGTCTGCACACGCACCTGCGCGTTTTGCGACATCAAACATGGCAAGCCCGCCCTGCTGGACTGGGGCGAAGCCGAGCGCGTGGCGCAAGCCGTCAGAGCGATGGAGCTCAAGCACGCGGTCATTACATCTGTGAATCGCGACGAGCGCCGGGATGGCGGTGCGCCGATCTTTGCCATGGTCATCCGCCGCATCCGTGAGCTGCTGCCCGGCTGCTCCATCGAGGTGCTGATCCCCGACTTCAAGGGCTCGCTCGAGGCGCTGAAGATCGTGATGGACGCGCGCCCGGAGATCCTGAACCACAATGTAGAGACCGTGCCGCGACTCTTCAAGACCGTCCAGCCGCAGGACAACTACGAATGGGCGGCCGCGACCCTGTCCAACGCCAGGAAACTCGACCCCGAGGTGCTGACAAAATCAGGCATCATGGTGGGACTCGGCGAAGAGATGGACGAGGTAAAAGCTGTAATGCGCGACCAGCGCTCCTGGGGCGTGGACATCCTCACCATCGGGCAATACCTCCAACCGAGCAAGAAGCATATGCCGATCTCGCGCTATTACACGATGGAGGAATTCGCCGAGCTGCGCGATTACGGGTATTCGATCGGCTTCAAATGGGTGGAGTCGAACCCACTGGTACGGTCGTCGTATCACGCCGCGGAGCAGGTGCGGGCGCTGAGCGTGGTGCACCGGAAGTTGTATGGGGACGTCAGTGCACAGTGACCAGTGCATGAGCAACCTGTTCAGTACCCATGACGGCCGATGAGCTGAGTGGACAATTTGTAAGTTTTCAGGGGGAGCTCAAATCCTTCCTGCTGAGAATGACCGCCAGCGTGCAGGATGCCGAGGATATCCTGCAGGATACCTATCTCAAGGCGCACACGAAGATCGACACCTTTCGCGGTGAATCGTCGTTGAAGACCTGGATCTTCAGCATTGCGTCCAATCTTGCCAGGGACTTGCTGAGGGCCCGGAAACGCTGGCCCGAAAATGTGACCGATCTGTGCAGGGAGGAGACGCTGAATAACCGCCAGTTCCTTCGCGAATCTATGCAGATCCGGGAAACATCGCCCCAGGGAAAATTCGAGATCAAGGAACATATCGCTTTGTGCTTCACGTGCGTGTCCAAATCGCTTCCGCTCGAACAGCAGCTGGCGCTGCTGCTCAAGGAAGTGTACGGCTTCAAGGTGGCAGAGATCGCTCTGATCCTCAACCAGAGCGATGCCATGGTGAAATACTACCTGCGCGTAAGCCGCAAGAAGATGATCGAAATCTTCGACCAGCGCTGTTCGCTGATCAACAAGCAGGGGATCTGTCACCAGTGCACGGAGCTCAACGGAATCTATAACCCCAGACAGAAGGCACAGGAAGAACTGGTCAAGATCGAAATGGCACGCGACGCAGCGGACAAAAGCAAGGAGGTGCTGTTCGACCTCAGGCTGGAGGTCCTGCAGGAGCTCGATCCCTTTGAATCGGGGGCAGCAGAATTGCAATTGCATCACCTGCAACACAACCGGCAGGTCATGGAAAAATATCTGGATGAAACCCGCTAAACTCCTTATCGTTTTTTTACTCCAGAGCGTCAAAATAAGAAAAGGAGTTTAGATATGGATCAAGAGACACGTAGAGCAGGTAGAGAAGGGGAAGCCAGGACCACGAGAAGGACTTTCAGTCGGGAGACCACGGTCAGCACGATCATTCATGCAGATCCGGCGATCGTCTGGGCGCTGCTGACGCGCGCCTCCGATTTCCCGCGCTGGAACTCCACTGTTACCTCTGTAAAAGGGGAGATCAGGGAAGGCGGGGCGATTGAGCTGAAATCGACACTGGATGAAAAACGGACGTTCAAGCTGAAGATCAAGGAATTCGTCCCGGAAAGGCGTCTCGTCTGGGGAGACAGTCAGGGCAGCCGGGTGTACACGCTCAGCCAGGAGGCGGGAGGCAGCGTCCTGTTCACGATGTCGGAAAAGATCGGCGGTCCACTCTTCCCTTTATTCGCCGGTTATATCCCTCCTTTTGACAAATCGTTCGAGCGTTTTGCGGCGGACCTCAAGAAGGAAGCGGAAACCATTCAAAAGTCGAAAAACTAAGGAGTCAGAATGAACATCGAAAAGAGAACCAAAGACAACCCCTGGAAGTTGCAGACCCCTCCCCGGACATCGGACTATGAAATGTATGTGGATACAAAAGACGGCAAGGAAATCCTGGTCTGCACCGTGGGCACGACTGTACTGCATTACGATTATCGGGCTCTGGCAGACCTGCATTCGATGCTGAAAAAGCACGGCGACTGGATGGAGCTGGGCAGCAAGGATGAAAAACAGGATGCCGTGGAAGGCACGGTGGAGTATTGGGCGCGCTCTCCGAAGAATCCGATCAGCGGGTGGTATGGACTTAAGAAAGGCTTTCGCGGAAGATTTGCCATGTATATTCCTCCTCTCATGGAGGAGTTGGGACTGGCAGAGGTGGAACACAATCCGCGCAACAACCGCATGAGGGCAAAGTAGCCGCTGAGCCACGTGTACTTCAAGCGGGGGAAAGCTAAACCCAAAGGAAAGAAGCTCCTGTCGATCAAAGGTCGGCAGGAGCTTCTCGATTATTTAGACAGGGAGAGCTTTGTGAATGAACCCATTCAAGTGAGCACAGCCCGGCACAGAAAGAATTACGATGCGATGGTCGGCTTTGATCGCGATCTGTTGGGGATGAGCGTCAAACAGTCGTGGGACCATCCTGGAAATCGTGGCGCATTGCTTTCCTTTGACGGTGGGGTCACAGGCACCGTGATCTAGGTGATTGAGCCGGGCAATGAACCCGTACCGGGCCTGAAGCCGATCAATATTGGTCTGAACACTGAAGTTGCAACCGTGGACAATTGGCACAATCCACTCATTAAAACGGGGCGCGCCGATCGCCCGCGGTCTGGAGGAAGCCCTCTGGGGAGACCGCAGCTTTGCGATCGACGATCCGGATGGATTACGGATCTGGTATTACCAGGCTCTCAACACAATATGGTCTGGATCCTTTGGGCTCGAGCATCGTTGTCTTACGTTCTTAGCGGGCATATAATCGACGGATACGCATTACATACAGCCGATCGGTATGCCGAAAGGCCGTCATAGTGATGGCTTTTATCATGAGATCAAGGGAGATGGCTTTGCTTTGAGGCATCGTTTCCATGCGGAAAGAGACCAAGCAAAGTGATCGAACCTGGAGAGAAAGGATTGTAGACCTATGCCACACAAGAAAGTTGTCATGGTGCCGGACAAGAAAATCGCCCTCGTGGCGCACGATAATATGAAGCCGGACCTGCTGCAATGGGCGAAATTTAACCGCGACCTCCTGGCGCATCATGAGGTGTACGCTACCGGCACGACCGGCAAGATCCTGGAGAAGCAACTGGGCTTCCCCATCCACAAGCTGCAAAGCGGACCGTTGGGCGGCGATCAGCAGATTGGCGCTAAGATCGTCAACAACGAGATCGACTTCCTGATCTTCTTCTGGGATCCCCTGGAGCCGCAACCGCACGACCCGGACGTGAAGGCGCTGCTGCGTATGGCGGTCGTGTGGAACATTCCCATCGCCTGCAACCGGGCCACAGCCGATTTTATGATCTCCTCGCCGCTGATGGACGGGGAATATGACCGCCTGGTGCCAGATTATGACGAGTATCAGATGCGGAAGCTGGACTGGGGCGCCGAAACGAGCCCGGACGCGGAGCAGCCGTCTCTGCCCGGAAATCCCAACGATAGCCCCCAGATCGTCGCGGGCTGAGCATCGCGTGCAATATAGATATCACCCGGAGGGGCATCATCCTGACGATGAGTATGAAAACAGAAAAATCATGGGAAGTAATCCGATCGGAACCCGGACCGGACCTGATCCTGTTTCGGGCACGATACGATTGGGTACGGAATCCGCGCAACGCCAGGACCATGAAGGCCGTGATCCTCGAATGTCCCGACTGGGTGAATGTGGTCGCGGTCACGCCCGAAAAACGAGTTCTGATCGTCCAGCAATATCGTATCGGGGTGGGTAGGACCACCCTCGAGATCCCGGCCGGAATCGTCGAGCCGGGAGAAGCGCCCGAGCAGGCGGCAATCCGTGAGCTGAGAGAAGAGACCGGCTTCACCGCGACGCGCTGGAAGCACCTGGGTTGGGTGGAAACCAACTCGGCGTTTCTGAACAATCGTTGTCACCAGTGGCTGGCTCTCGATGTCGTCAAGACGGCTGTACCAGAATTGGATGAGGGTGAAGAGATCACGGTCGCCGAGCTATCTCTCGAAGAGATCCGCGCGGAGATCGAACAGGGCACTATGCGCAATTCACTTTCCCTGTTGTCTCTGGCGCGGGTATTTGATCTGCGAGTGTAGCCGCGTGCACATGGATGGAGAGCACATTAAGCCACCGGGGGATATCCCCGAGAGGGAATTTGGAACAATATGAAATTCGGCATCGCACTTCCCTACACTACCCCGCGTGTCGTCGGGCGCCTGGCTCAGCTGGTTGAAGAGACCGGTTGGGATGGTTGTTTCCTGGGCGACGCCATCTGGTGCGAGGACCCGATGATCGGTCTCGCCGCCGCGGCCATGACCACCAACCGCATCCGCCTTGGCACGATGATCACGCCCGTTCCGCTGCGCATTCCCTGGAAGCTGGCGAGCGAATCGCTGGCGCTGGATCATCTCTCGAACGGACGGTTGACTCTCGGGCTGGGCGCCGGCGCGGTCTGGATGGGCTGGCAGGCCTTCCCCGATGAGGTGACCGACACCAAAGCCCGCCTCGAGATGCTCGACGAGACTATCGACATCCTGACCCTGCTTTACCAGCGCAAACCGTTCGACTACGATGGCAAGCACTACCACGTCAAGCTCACCCAGCTGGATCTGGTGTACTACCCGCCCAGGCCGGTGCAGCAACCGCGCGTCCCGCTCTGGTGTGTGGCCATCTGGACCCGTAGGAAGTCCATGCAGCGGGTGTTGAAGTGTGACGGGGTCATCGTGGAAGCGCGAGCCCCAGAGGGCGCTCCACGGGACGTGAGGGTGGAAGACGTTTGCGAGATCAAAAGCTATGTGAGTGCCAATCGCGACACATCCACACCGTTCGACATCGTACTGAATGGCAACGTCGCTGCCCTGGGCCGCGCCCAACTGCAGGACAAGCTTCTGCCGTTGAACGAGGCGGGGGCTACCTGGTGGATCGAAGGGCTGTGGGAGGCAAGCGAAGAAGCCGCAGCGGAGCGCATCCGGCGCGGACCGCCACCCGGGGAGATGTAATCCGGGCGCATTCGCGAGAGGCTGGCAGGATACCAGTCTCTCGCTTTGTTTTCGAGTATCATTGCCAGAACTCACCCACCAGCCAACTCAGCAGATTTTCCAATCGCCGTTCTACATCTTTATCTATCTCTAAGGAGCATGACATGGATCACATGCAGCCGTATGAATCGCTCGACCCCGAAAACTGGGAGGACATGCGCCTCCTGGCGCACCGCATGGTGGACGATGCGATGACCTATCTGCAAACCGTCCGCGAGCGACCCGCCTGGCAACCGGTGCCGGACGAGATCGCCAGGTGCTTCGAGGGGCAGGCTCCCCGCGAGCCGGGCAGCGCCGAGGCTGTCTACCGGGAATTCCTCGAGAAAATATTTCCTTATCCCATGGGCACTATCCATCCACGCTTCTGGGCGTGGTACATGGGCAACGGCACGGTGACCGGCGC
>DAITPI010000292.1:0-5962 GCA_036833655.1 Anaerolineales bacterium
GGGGATGGACGCGTTTTGCTCATCGCAGCGCGCGAGTTCGGCGCCAGGGCGGTGGGCATCGAGATCGGTCCGGTCCAGTGCCTGTGGATCTGGCTCCGGGTCCTCGCCAGCGGATTGGGGACTCAAATCACGGTCAAATGGGCAGACTTCTACAAAGCGGACCTGCACGAAGCGGATGTCGTTTTCGTCTACGCTACCTCCAGAGAGATTGCGAAGCTTGCGCCGCACGTGCAGAGTGCGATGAAGCCCGGGGCACGTCTGGTGTCCGTCTCCGCCGATTTCACGGACTGGGAGCCATCTGTGTTCGATCGTCGGGAGCTGATCTTTGTCTACGAGATGCCGCCGGTAAAAGGAAGTCTCACGAGCTATCTGCTGAAGAATGTGACCTAGCTTGTCGTACCACGGATTTCGAACCCTTTTCCGGGTCCGCGTGTTGGAACAAGAGGAACGCCACTGCCCATCCAGGAGGAACTCATGAAACTGCGCAATCTGTATCTTCTCAACACCATCGTGTCTCTCGGCTTTGCACTCGGTTTCCTGGTGCTCAGCTCCTTCCTGCTGGGCTTGTTCGGCATGGACGACACCCCCGATACCCGCACATTGGGCCAGCTGATTGCCGTGGAGCTGGTGGTCGGCGGCGTGACCACCTGGCTTGCCCGCGACGTGACCGACACGAAAGCGACCGGCGCGATCAACACCGGCAATTTCATCGCCGGTGTGCTCGGCACCGTGATCGCCCTGCTCGCGACGCTCTCCGGCGTCATGGGCTGGTTCGGCTACGTGGTGACCGCCGTCTATCTCTTCATTGCCGTGGCATTTGGTTATTTTCAATTCATGAATCCTGCCAGATAGGCTGTGTTGTCTCTAAAGCAAAGCCGCCTGTGAGCGGCTTTTTATTTTCAGCGGAACTCTTATGAGAACCGGCCTGCTTCAACCTTGTCAGCCTGCCACATTCCGACCTTTGCTAACCTCAATCTGTGGTTAAATTACTCCGCCCTTCCATCTCAACTTTCTAATCTCTACTTTCTAATCTCTACTTTCTAATCTCTACTTCTAATATCTACTCTCTCGTCTCTACTCTCTGATTTGCCCCATGCTCATCCATTCTTCCTCCCAGCTCCTCACACTCCCCGGTGGTCCCCAGCGCGGCAAAGCCCTCGGTACCCTGGGCCTCATCGAAAACGGCGCGGTCGTCGTGCGCGACGAGCGGATTGTGGCGGTCGGCACCACGTCCGAGCTGCGCGCCTCCTATCCCCATGAACCGACCCTGGATGCTGGCAACTGCGTCCTGATGCCGGGCTTCGTGGATCCTCACACGCACGTGATCTGGGGCGGGGATCGCGCCAACGAGTTCGAGATGAAGATGGCAGGCAAGCCCTATCTCGAGATCCTGGCGGAGGGTGGCGGAATCCTCTCCACGGTCAAGCAGACGCGTACGGCTTCGATCGAATCGTTGATCGCCCAGACCCGCCCGCGCCTGCTGCGCATGTTTCGCCACGGCACCACGACCGTGGAGGCAAAGACCGGCTATGGCCTGCAAACGGCCACCGAGCTGCGCCTGCTCAAAGCCCTGCTGGCTCTCGACGATGAGCATGTGCTCGACCTGGTGATCACCTTCCTGGGCGCCCACGCCATTGCCCCCGAGTACCGGGATGACCCGCAGGGGTATACCGACCTGATCTGTGAGACGATGCTGCCGATCCTCAAGGAATGGTGGAACAGTCACGCGCCGCGCCTTTTGTTGCCTTTTGTGGATGTCTTCTGTGAGGACAAAGCCTTTGACCTCGCGCAATCGCGCCAGATCCTGACCACGGCCAGATCGCTGGGCTTCCCGCTCAAGATCCACGCGGACGAGTTCGGCAACATTGGCGGCGCTTCGCTGGCAGTGGAGCTGGGCGCAGCCTCTGCCGATCACCTCGTCAAGACCTCGGATGCCGACATCGCGGCGTTGGGAAAATCAGATACGGTGGCGGTGGCGTTGCCCTGTACCCCGTTCGGGCTTGCGGAGAAGGAGTACACCCCCGCCCACAAATTGATCGAAGCGGGCGCCATTCTCGCCCTCGCCACAGACTGCAATCCGGGCACCTCCTGGAACGAGTCCATGCAGTTCGCGATCGCCCTCGCCTGTCGCTACATGGGCTTGACCCCGGCGCAAGCCATCGCCGCCTCGACCATCAATGCCGCGCACGCCCTGCGCCGCGCCGATATCATTGGCTCCATCGAGGTCGGCAAACAGGCGGACATGCTGATCCTCTCGGTGCCCGATTATCGCCACCTGGGCTATCGCTACGGGACCAACCTGGTCAAGCAGATCATCAAGCGCGGACAGGTCTATTCTGTAGATGTCGGCTATTATCGAACAGCCTGAGCTCAAATGGATGCAGGGATGGACCATCCCCGGACAGGCATTCCATCCCGGCAGTTGTTTTTCTTAGTTACGCTGCTCGCTTCCCGAACCACATCCTTCCCAGGATATTATCTTTGATAAAGAACTGGTGATACAGGGCTGCGCCCACGTGCAGGGCGATCAGCAGGAGCAGCAGAATCCAGGTCGTTTCATGCAGAAAGCCCAGACGGAACCCGCCTATCAGGCGGCCGCCCGGCGTGGGAGCGGACCCGATGCCAAAGAATCTCGACAGCATGCCGCGTTGATCCGCCAGGAGGATGCCGGTGATCGTCATCGCAAACGTCAGGAGATAGAGTCCAACGTGGGTCAGGTTGCCTACCCAATCGAAGAGCTTGTTGCCGGTGCTCGCCCAATCGGGATGTGGCATCATCCAGCGCACCGCGAGCCGGATCACGAGCAAACCCAGGATGACCAGCCCGACGATCATGTGGAGCCCAATTGCTGAGAAGACGCCCTGGCCGGTCTCCTGCGCGGGGAACGCTGCCGGAGGACGTGCCTGAGGCGCCTCATCAGAATCAAAGTCCTGTTGCGGGTTGACTCCCTGAGAATTGGGCGGCGGAAAATTCCGCGCCCCCGGCTCAAAGCGTTCTCCGCCGCCCTCGTTTGACTGCGCCAGAAAGAATGTCCCGGCGATCAGGATCACGATCAGCCAGTGGAGCGCGACCAGCGCCGGATGATAGCGTCTTGGCTTGCGCGCCGCGGCGGGCGCCTGTGTAGATACCAGACCTGAATCAGTAGTTAACGAATTTGTTGACATGGGATATGAATGCTCCTTTAGAGAGCACTTATAGGTTTGCAATATGAATCCCGGCTGAAATTTACCAGCCGGATTGTGTTGAAACTATGTAGAAAATTCTCGAGCCCCACAGTAAAATGGCAGGATTGGAGGCTGCATGCAAATTGACATTTTCGGCATACCGGTCGACCTTGGCGCTGATCGCCGCGGCGTGGATATGGGTCCCAGCGCGATCCGATATGCTCATCTTCATCCGAAGCTCATAGAGCTTGGCTATACCCTCGAGGACAAAGGCAATATAGAGGTGCCGATTCTCGAAACATGTAACATTACCGACCCGCGGCTGAAATATCTGGACTGCATCGTGCCGATGGGACGGCGCGTGGCGGGAGCCGTGGCGACGTCGATCCAGGCCGGGCATTTTCCGCTGGTGCTGGGCGGCGATCACAGCCTGTCGGTTGGGTCCATTCGCGGGGCGGCAAAACATCGCCGGCTCGGCGTGATCTGGGTCGACGCCCACGCGGACTTCAACACCGCCGAGACGACCCCATCCGGAAACATCCACGGCATGCCGCTGGCTGCTCTTTGTGGACTCGGGGATCCGCGCCTGGTCTGTCTGTGGGAGGAGAACACTCCGGTCGTGGACCCCAGGCGGGTCGCGGTGATCGGCGCGCGGGATCTCGACCCGGGCGAGAAACGCAACCTGCGCGAAGCCGGTGTGATGGTCCAGAGCATGGAGCAGATCGATCGTACCGGCATGGTCGCGGCACTCGAGAAAGCCATCGAGCGCGTCCGCCGCGACGTGGACGGCATCTACCTGTCGTTCGATATGGATGCCCTCGACCCGCGCCACGCACCGGGTGTCGGGACTCCCGTCCCCGGGGGGTTGACCTACCGGGAGGCGCATCTCGCCTGCGAGGTGGTCGCAGAGACGGGTAAGCTGATCGGCATGGACCTCGTGGAGGTGAATCCGATCCTCGATGTGCAGAACCAGACCGCCATCCTGGCGGTGGAGTTCATCCGTTCGGCGCTGGGCTCGCGCATCTGGAGCGGCGAATGATCGCTTCTGTCCATCGAAGGGCGCGAAGCTCAACCCGTTTCTTTGTGGGCGTCGCGTTCTTGGCGGCTCGACAGCGAAGGACGGAGTGGCGAAAAGCGTCAGTGGGCTCCGTGGTGAACCTCTTCGGAAAGCCCTCCCAAGCAGCCGCTCCCGCGAAGGAAGTACTCTTGTTCATCGTCTTGAACGCGGCTACAATGCAAATATGAACACACTCTACGGGCCCATTCTCATTGTCGAAGACGTTCCCAATGTTCTTGAATTGCTCGAAGTGACATTGCGCTTCAAGGGTTATGCCGTGCTCACGGCGCGCAATGGGGAAGAGGCACTGGAGATCATCGCGCGCCAGAGACCAGTGTTGATCATCACCGATATCCTGATGCCGAAAATGGATGGGTACGCGTTCGTGCAGAAACTGCGCCTCAATCCTGAGACGCGTGCCATACCGGTCGTCTTTCTCTCCGCCACCTATGTCACAACGGAGGACAAGGATTTTGCCCTCAGCCTCGGCGCAGCGCGCTTCATGGAGAAACCGATCGATACCGAGGATTTCCTGCTGACCGTTGCCGAGCTGGTGACCCAGCAGCCGTTCACCACGCCGCATCCGCTCGACATGGAGCGGTTCTACATGGGCTATCGCACTCGCCTGGAGGACAAGCTGCGGCACAAGAACACGCAGATCGCCCGCGCCGAGCGCCTGCTTGCGACACTGCCGGTGGATCAAAGACCCGCCTATGAGGCGTTGTTGCAGCAGTCCGTGCGCGACCGGGACGAGATCCAGACCGAGCTTTACGACATCTACAAGACCCTCGACGAACTCCGAAAATAAAATATCTCGCTCAACGGGCGCTTGCGACCCAGTTGAGCTGTATGGGAAGGTTTCATGGGACCAACGTTAGCGTATCTTGAGAATCTTGCGCGCCAGGCTGGCGCCATCCTGCATGCCGGTTACGACACGGAGCACCAGGTGGGCTACAAAGGCGTCATCGACCTGGTGACCGAGGTGGACCACCAGTCGGAGGCGTTTCTGCTGGGCGAGGTGCGCCGGGACTTTCCGGAGCATCACATCTTTTCGGAGGAGAGCGGTATCATCCAGGGCAATGCCGGGCACGTCTGGTACATCGATCCGATCGACGGCACAGTCAATTATGCCCATCACGTCCCGATCTTCTGCGTCTCGATCGGGTACGCCTCCAATGGCGTTCTCACCCTGGGGGCGGTCTACGACCCGATGCGGGACGAGATGTTCCTTGCTGAGCGTGGCAAAGGAGCCCATCTGAACGGGCGCCCGCTGCGCGCCTCCTCTGCTACCGAGCTGCAGCGCAGCCTGCTTGTGACGGGATTTCCGTACAACGCCTGGGACACGCCGCAGGACAACTTTGCCAACTTCATCAAATTCGGCAAGCTCAGCCAGGGCGTACGCCGGCTGGGCTCTGCCGCCCTCGACCTGTGCTACGTGGCTGCCGGTCGTTTCGACGGGTTCTGGGAGATCGCCCTCAATGCCTGGGATGTGGCCGGGGGCGGTTTGGTCGCCGAAGAAGCCGGGGCGCGCGTGACCAACGTCCGGGGCGATCCCGACTATATCTCCCCGCCCCAGTCCGTGATCGCCTGTGCGCCGGGCATCCACGCCCGCATGGTGGCAGAGCTTAACGACGGGTTGCAACCATCCTGAGATTGTCTCCTGCGCACAAATTCCAGGAGAGTCGCACCGATTCGCGAAAATTCCCGGACAAACTCTGCGCACGCGCAACTTTCCTTGACC
>DAITPI010000293.1:0-5941 GCA_036833655.1 Anaerolineales bacterium
GCGATCTTGACCGGGATGATCAGCTGCGAGACAGGGTTCGGCACGGGACCCGCCTGGGGCGTGCCTCCCGCTCCTGGCGAGGAGGACGCGCTACCGCACTCCTGGCCGGCGACATACGCCGCCTGCAGGACGTAGTAGATCCTGCCGTTCGAGGCTTGCGCCATCCCTGCGCCCACATGGCAATACGCCGGGTTGACGGCCGGGCGCATATGGTCGGGGTCCGCCCAGGCAGCCATGATCTCGTCGATGCCCCAGCCGCCGCCGCTCACGGCGAAGTTCTCCGTCGCCCAGACGGTGGCGCCGCCGCCATAGCCGGCGGCAGCCAGGCGACCGCGCACATCCCCGATGTGCCAGGACATGTTGTTCGCTGCCATCGTTGCAGCCGTCGACTGGGCAACCGCGTTCACAATGGGATCCTCGATGAGCGCGGGCAGTCCATAGGAGACGCGCAAGGTATTCATCGCCAGGATCAATTCAAAGGCGCTGGTCTGGCTTAACGGGGCAGCCTGGACCGTTTGTGGACGATAGGTGTATGCCCCCGCGCCGAGCACGATGAGGAGAAGGCAGCCAAAGAGACGTTGAAACCGCATCCGGTAATTATAATTCGACAAGTTGTCTGAACAAACTCATTCCCTGGTCCCCCAAGGTGGAGCTGCAACGGTCCGGCATGGTCTGCTGCAAGAGAGGTTCGTGTCGGCGGATCTCACCAGCCTGATCAGGTGCAGGCTTTGTGGCGTTGCTTCGTGCTGCGAATCTCAGGCCTTGTGCAGGAGGATATGGTAATACCAGATCTCTCCATTCCCTTCTTTTAGGATCTCGAACCCTGCCTGCTGGACCCATTCCTTCACCTGCTGATTGGTCGGATGATAATGATAGACGCCTTCGTCAGGATACTCTCCATAGACAACCGGCAGCCCGGCCTGCTGAGCTCGTTCGAAGGCTTGCCTGATCTCGTCCGCATCGGCGTTTTCCATGGTCTCGGCTGTGAAATAGAAGTAGCCACCCGGCTTGAGCGCCCGGTGAAAGTTACCGAGGACAATAGCCCAATCTTCGGGACTGACATTTTCCATCGCGTCCATACAGATCGCGCCGTCAAAGACATTCTCATACGGGATTTCTTGCAGACCGATTTTCTCGAAGTGAACGTCAGGGAAGCTGGCTCGGGCGCGCTCGAGCATGCCTCGGGATTGATCGATCCCAACGATGGTATGTGTCTTCTCAAGAAGAAATGGTATATATCTGCCAGCGCCGCAGGCAGCATCCAGGATCGCGCAATCCTGCGGAAGCAGACGTAAGAATTCCCGGATAAATTCACGGTGTGCAATGTTGCTATACAGGCCGTATTTCTCGCCATAGAGTGGCGAATCCCGATCGTATTGTTGCTCACAATCTCGGCGCATTTCTCTTAGCCAGATAGATCGGTCCATTTTTTATCCTTTCTACAGAGCATCGTAGGAGCGGGAAACCTGCTGACCGAAGAAGACACAACCAATTTTCGCACACAGCTTGACCCCAGGCAAGGATCAAAAGAAACAGGCGTGGAGAGCCGGAATTGACAAAGCCTCCCGGCGCGCAAGGCGATGGGAGGCTCTGTGCCTGATCTATCTTCTGGCGTGCCCCCGGCCGGCAACTGTTGAATGAGGCTGCTACGGCAAAGCGACGAACTGGCCGAGGAACGCCCGCGCCGACGGCGTGTCGAGGCGGTAGGTGACGTTCGTGGAACGACAGACCATATCGCCGGTAATGGTGGTCGCGGCCAGGATATCGCTCGTACCCAGGAAGTTGGGCCCGCCAGAGTCGCCATAGCAGGTGCCGCCGTTCCCGGTCGCCGGATTCATGGAGATGTGCAGCCAGGCCGGGTTGGTTGAGTTCAGGGTGCCCGTCGCCACCATTCGGACATCATTGTACAGGTACTGGTGCCCGCCAGGCTCGTTGGTCACTTCGTAGGCGCCATAGCCAACAGAGGTGAATTGCTGTGAGCCTGAGAGGTTCGAAAGCGAGTCCGCCGCGGGCAAGCGCGCAGGGACGATGCCTTTGATCGGTTTATCGAAGACGACCACGGCAATGTCGTGCGGATCGCTCTGTTTCCAATTATAGAGTGGGTCGGCGTACCAGGTACCCGTGTAGGTCTTGTCGCCGGCCATATAGTCAGGGTCGAAGGTCACAGTCACACGTGTGGTTCCCTCATCGCAGTGCGCCGCGGTCAGGAAAACGGTCGGCGAGATCAGCGTCCCCGAGCAATATAACCAGGTGCCGTCCGAATACTGCCTGGACGCCACCAGTCCGCCGACATTGGGGTGCCGGTTGCCGTCCAGTTCCCCATAGGTGATGGCATGCACCGGTGTGGTTATCGACAGAAGCATGAAGAGCAAAAGCATTACGGTCAATTTACGGAACATAGGTATTCCTCTGGAAGTAGATGGGCTGCCTATGATTCTACCATTCCTGGAGCAGGCAGAACGGCGGGTTCCGGTCATGCCCGCCTCAGCTCACTGCTTTCTTCACCAGGGCGCGGATCCTTGCCTCTTCGGCGGCCGTCAGATCCCTGAGCGCGAAGGAGGTCGGCCACATGGCGCCTTCGTCAAGGTTTGCCACATCGTTGAAGCCAAACGTTGCATACCTCGCTTTGAACTTATCAGCGCTCTGGAAGAAGCAGACGACCTTGCCGTCCTTGTCCGCATAGGCCGGCATTCCATACCAGGTTTTCGCGGAGAGGTCCGGCGCGCTGTCTTTGATGATCGCGTGGAGCCGCCTGGCCATCGAACGATCCGGTTCCGGCATCGCCTCGATCGCTGCGAGTGCGGCGCTTTCTCCTTCTGCCTTGTTCTTGCTGGCCCGCGCTTCCGCTTTCAGCTCCTGAGCGCGATTCCTCATTGCGGCTTTTTCTTCATCGGTGAATCCCCCGGACCTGGCTGGCTTCCGCGTGTCTTTCTTCGGGCTCATAGAAACCTCCTTCTCGTGATTGCCTGAATGCTGAGTCCCGGCCCCCCGGGATAAGTGAGTGCCATAGTTTAGAACATTTATTCTTGACAGTCAAGAAAGATCGCCCAACGGTTTGCACCTGTGCAGCGCCCCGGAGTGGAGTGGACTCCGCAGAAGCACGCTGGGTGGGGCGGTGTAAATTTCAAACTTCCCCTCTGCTTGCTTCAAATTTAGCCAGGAAAGGCGAAAGATCACCAGCCACTTCCTGACGATAAACAACAAGTGGCCATATTTCAAGGGGAGGCTCCTTCACCAAACGTGGATGGAGCCTGATGTCACCAAAGTCATCATGTAAATAATGTCGAACCCCACAGTTCCACGCATCACAGGAAGAACGAAACTGCGGCCCACAATTACGCCAATGACAAACACGACCGATATACTCTCCCGCTGGATTGGCGAGGAAAATATCGGCGCCCTTATTTTTGGCTTGCGTTGCTCCTTTGAGTTTTCGTGCTGCGGTCGCTAGCGCCGTCAAATCGGCGGCGTCATCCATCGTAACTAGAATGTCAACATCTTTTGGATCAGCCTTGGGAGTTAAGATTGAGCCAAGCAATGCAATTCGTCTCAATCCTGGAATAGGCACAACTCGATCGAGGAAACGAAAGGCTTCGGCGATGAGGAATGCTCGAATTTCTGGAGTTCTTTGTTCCATCCTAGCCCGAACCAGACACTTTCATTTCGCGGTGGTTTCTTATGACTTAACGACCTGCTGACGCAGAATCTTCTCCATCGCTTTTCCTTTTGCGAGCTCATCGATCAGTTTGTCTAAATAGCGTACTTTTTGCATCAGCGGATCTTCGATTTCTTCCACGCGAACACCACACACGACGCCTTTGATAAGCGAGCTGTTTGGATTCATGGCCGGTGCTTGCACAAAAAAGGTTTCAACATCGTTTCCCTGTTTGATTTGCCGTTGTAGACCCGTTTGGTTATAGCCAGTCAACCAGCAGATGATTTGGTCGACTTCTGCTTTCGTACGATGCTTACGTTCTGCTTTTTGAACGTATAGTGGATATACATCTGCAAATTTCATTGCAAAGATTCGAGGTTTAGGCATCCTCATTCCTCCGATGGGTCGAGACCCGATACGCCTGCTGTCTTCAAAGCGCCCAGCGAATCGCAGCAGTGTCCGCTGCGTTAGGCGCATTTGCAAACCTAGGTAATGCCGCTATCACCACACCACTTGATAAGCGCATCGATCTGACGATGGTGAAATGCTTCGTGACCGGCGTAACCGTCGAGCCATTCGAGGGCATTCATCCATTCCAACCCCCCTCATGCTTGAAGTTTGGATTCCAGGCAGACGGCCACTCCTGCGCATAAGCTCTGGTTTGGGATCGTGCTCGCGCCAGCCAGAATTGGATAACATCCTTGGATGTGCCATATGGCGGTGGAGGCGGGATGAAAGTGACGCCCGGGGGCGGGGCGATTTCTTCACGCAGTGGACGAGAGATCAGCTCGCGAAGGTAAATTTCATCCATGGCGATATGCATGAACAATTCGCCCAAAGACCAGGGCTGCTCTTCTTCCGTGCGTGGTGGACGTGCGTCTAGTTGAGATTGGGACAGACTATCAAGACGCTCATTCGTGCCTGACCGCACGTCCTCTAACTGGCTCAGGATGTCTTTCGGGGCCATGGATTTCAGTGCTCCTCTCTTTGGGCGCCGTACGGCTTGTGGTTGTGGCAAGTGGGCGGGATGGGATCCGGCTTGCGAGCAGCATCAACCTGAAGTCACGCCGCGCCTTGGCAGTACCACGGGCCGGGTAAACGCTGTGTTGGGTGTTTCACGACTACAGGAAAAGATGACGAAGAAAGAAATCAAAGTCGACCTGCCTGATGCCAGAATTAGTTCGCCAACTGACCGCGAGCAATGGACACTAATTTTTTCAGAGTGTCGATATCGAGATCCTCCAGCTGCTTGAAACTAATGCTCGATTTCCCAACCTTGACTTTGCCTAACTTGGAACGATATTTCTCTGCTACATACTGCCCATCTTCGACGGCATTTATATAAATACTGATATAGCGTTTCTGGATCGCCAGTCCAACCATGAACCATTCACTCTTCTTCCCCCGTGATTGGGTGATTGTGTAGTCGCCGTAGCCAATGATTGCCTGCTCCGTTCCGCCCCAGAGTGTGCCTTCCCATAGTACGGGAGAATGCCCAACCATGATGGCAGATATGATTTGATCCAGCTGCCTGATGGATTGGCGGAATTCAGCTGGCAAGGAGTCGATATGATCGGATATATCTTTCTTTGTTTTATTCACAGGGCCTCCTTATTCGGATTCTATCGTGCCGTCCCACTTGTTGGGTGCAACCTGAGTTGGGCGCAGATCGACGATGTCTCACATCAATGCCCATAGTAATCAAGCACCCCGCTTGCTCTTTCCGTGATGAAGACATTGGCGCAGTCTTTTTGACCGATTGAGACGATGATATTCATGGATTTCTCAAGTTCCCAGAAACCACCGGCTTTCATCTTGGAACGCAACAACTGCAAGGCGCGTGACATTTTCCTGTCGTGCACTTTTTCTCTCGCCAACAACCACAAGATTTCGAGGAAATCGCTCTTATAGAAATTTGGGAATGTAAGCATGCCAATATCACGGTGGAGGTATTTGTCTGTATGATGGGATCCGAAGCACACTTCGTGGTGTAAGACAAAATCAATGCAGTTTTCGATCAATCGTTGTGCTTCTTTGGTTCTGTGGATCCTGGGAATGAACGAAATGCCTTTGAGCAATTTCGTCACGCCCCAAAAACAGCTATGCTTTCCGTAGCAGGAGGTGTTCGAACAGTACGGGTATGATTTTGGGGTTTTGAAATTACCATCGTCAAAGCGTTGGTAGGCGGCGAAAAAACCGATAGTCTTATCCAATGGTATCGAATGAGGTATCTCAAAATAATGGTGAAGATAGATCATGTTGCCGTTCAGGCAGGGAATGGGGAAA
>DAITPI010000294.1:0-5920 GCA_036833655.1 Anaerolineales bacterium
TACCAAGGAGCGCTAAGAGCCTCCCCTAGTAGGAGGCTCTTAGTGATGATGTCTACCTCGCTGTCGCCCAGCCTACTTGCCCTTCGCATACCAGATCGAGCCGGGCGAATCGTAGCTGTAGCCTTCCCCAAAGATCAGGTGGGCCGTGCCCTGGTCGTCGATATCGACCTCGAAGTAATCGCCAAACGGGAAGCGGAAGCCATTCTCGAAGATGTAGCTATAGCCGCTCACGAAGGTCGAGAGATCGACTTCGTTGGTCCAGGATGCGCCGCCATCCCTGGAGCTACGGTAATAGACATTCCAGCGGTCCAGTCCACCGGTGGCCACCCGGGCGTCCATCCAGGCGATGCGGACATCGCCGTTGCCGGCCGCGGTTATCGCCGGGAAGGCATGATGCGCTCCAGCAGGCGCCCGGGAGACATCCGCTTTCGGGCTATAGGTATTGCCAGCGTCAGTAGACTTCGCAAAGTAGATGCGTTCCGGTCCCCTGGCCGTCGACCCCGCATTCCAGAGCAGGTAGATCGTCCCACTGGAATCGGAAGTCAGGACCAGCTGCGCGCCGAGGAAGGCCCATCCACAGGACAGGGCCGCGCAGTCCGGAGGAGCAGCGGAGACGTCGATGGTCCTGGTCGACCAGGTCAGGCCGCCGTCCCCGCTTTTGCTGACGTACAGGTTCACCGGTCCTTTTGCGCCGCCATTGTTCTCATACCCTGCCCAGGCAAAGTAGGCGCTGCCGTCTGGCGTGACGGTGCCCCCGCCCGCCAGGGACCAGCCGAGCTTGCCATTCTGGTTGATCTTCACTTCTTTGAACGTGAGGCCGCCATCGTGCGAATGGGCACCCCAGATGGTCTGGGCGTGGTTGTAGACCACATACACATCCGGTCCGCGAACCGCCAGGATGGGTTTGTCGGTTCCGGCGTTCGTGGAATCGGCAATGACGACGTTCCAGGTTTCACCGAAATCTGTGGATTTAGCAACGGCAATATCCGACTTGCCGTTCTGCAGCCAGGAGGCATAGACGGTCTGCCCGTTGACGGGGTCGATCACGATCTGTGGATCCCATTGACCCTTGCCTGCCCCTGCCTCGTACATGAGCGTTGGCGAGCTCCAGGTTTGGCCACGATCATTGCTGCGCTGCAGGATCATCGAAGGGCTATAGCAGCTGTCGCAGCCCGGGACACCGTGATATTGCGGGTACAAGACGTAGACATGCCCGATCCGGTCAGAGGCGATCGCCGGCTCCCACTGGTCTCCTGTGTTGAATCCCAGACGGGTCTGGGGCGTGAAACCGCCCGGTCCAGCGGCGGGGACGTAGGCGGGCTGCACCGGGGACGATTGAACGACCTCCGCGCTTACTGCGCCTTTGCGGATCGGCGCCTTGCCTTTCAATCCTTCTTCGAACACTTCCTGCCGGTAGCTCCCCCATCCACGCATCAGCCCTATGGTTATGATGAGCACGACCGCAGCCCATAAACCGATTCTCAACGGACGAGACAGAATCAAAGCTCTCATTGTTCCTCCTCTGGTAAGTGGATCTGGTTTGATTGTATAACACCCAGGCTAGCTTCCATGGTGTGCTTTCCTGGATATTCCTTTTCCTCGGATGCGTCCGTTCGCGTCCTGTTTCCGCTGGCAGCTTTGGAGGGTCTCGACCCTGATCAGATAATTCCGGCTTATCGTCAGGCGGTAGCGATCCTCGGATTCGATCAGGCGGATGTTCAATGTGCCCGCGCAGGACCTTGCAGGGAGTCAGGTACCGTTCAGGCAGACGCGACTTTAGGCGTCACACGTAGTCGGTCATCTATGATTTGATCTCCGTCCTCGCTGGCGGGACGCTAAATACACTCGCGAGCGGGCAAATTGACGGAAGGGTCTCTTGATTTTCGTTGTACAATTGATACATGTCACAGACCATCAATGTACTTTTCCTGGCGGCGGAAGCCGAACCATTCGTAAAAGTAGGGGGACTGGGAGATGTGGCGGGTACATTGCCACGTGCCCTGCGTGCTCTTTCCAACGATGAGATTAAAGTGGATGTGCGCCTCGTCCTGCCGCACCACGCGGTGATCCGGCCGGATTCGCTTCGCCCGGCCGGGATCTATTCGATTCCGCGCGGCCAGGCTGAGGTCCAGGTGGAGGCCTACGAGGGCGTGCTGGACGGCATGCCGGTTTACTTCGTCAACGGCGATCCCATCCGCGCCAGCGGCTCGGTCTACTCCTCCAACAACAAGCTCGACGCAGAAAAGTATACATTCTTTTCGCTGGCTGCGCTCGAGCTACCGCGGCAGCTGAACTGGGAGCCGAACATTATTCACGCCAATGACTGGCATACGGCGCTGGCTGCCTACGGCAACCTGGTCAAGCGCTGGGGCGAGAAGACGCGGCGGGTGTCCTCGCTTGTCACGATCCATAACCTGCCATTCCTCGGCCCGGATGTGAAGGAGATCCTGGATGACTATGGCGTGCCGCTTGCCAACACGGACCTGCCAGACTGGGCGCGGGTCATGCCGATGCCTCTCGGTTTGTGGGCATCCGACGCGATCGTGGCGGTTTCGCCGACCTACGCAGACGAGATTCTGCATGACGAGTTCGGCAGCGGGCTGCAGGAATTCTTCCGCAACCGCGCCGATAGCCTGACCGGGATCCTGAACGGCATCGATATATCCTCATTCGACCCGCGCTCCGATTCCACGCTGGCGGCAAACTACGACCCGGAGACGCTCGCAGAGCGATCGCGTAACAAAGCCGCCCTGCAGGAGCGCGTCGGTCTGCCCGTTCTGCCGGATGTGCCCTTACTGGGCATTGTCTCGCGCATGGACCAGGCGAAGGGCATCGATATTGCTCTCAAAGGCCTGAAGATGATGGCAAAGCAGAGCTGGCAGCTGGTGCTGCTGGGCGCCGGCGACCCGAAGCTGGAGGCAATGGCACGGAAGCTACAGGAGGATCTTCCGGGCCGGGTCTGTGTGGAGACGCGCTACGACGCCAAACTGGCGCGCCAGATCTATGGCGGCTCCGATATCTTCCTCATGCCCTCCCGCTATGAGCCGTGTGGCATCTCCCAGATGATCGCCATGCGCTATGGTAGCGTCCCGCTGGTACGCGCAGTAGGTGGATTGCATGATACGGTCACTGACAGCGAGACCGGCTTCGTGTTCGTCGACAAGCGAGTCAAGTCGTTCAACGATACATTGCGGCGCGCCCTGCAGGTCTACCCGGACCGGGCGCGCTGGATGAAGCTGCAGCAAGCTGGTATGGCGCAGGACTTTTCCTGGCCCAACTCTGCAAGGAAATACCTCGAGCTCTACAAGAAACTCATGAACGAAACGATTAAGTCTCATCGTACAACAAATGGCATTGGGATTCGAGAAAGCTGAGGTGAACCATGAGAACACGAGCGGTCATTCTAGCCGGTGGCGAAGGCTCCCGGCTGGGTGTGCTGACGGCAAAGCGGGCGAAGCCGGCGGTACCCTTTGCTGGCAAGTATCGTATCATCGATTTCCCCCTTTCGAACTGCGTCAACTCGGGCATCTTCGATCTGATGGTGCTTGCGCAATATCGCCCCCAATCGCTTATCGAGCATGTTGGCTCGGGCGCTCCATGGGATCTGAACCGTGACTTTACGGGCGGGATCAAGATCCTGACGCCTTACAAGGCGCGTAACGATTCGGACTGGTTTGTGGGTACAGCCGACGCCGTCCAGCAGAACTTCAGTTTCATCAAGAGAGAGAACCCTGAAATGGTACTGATCCTCTCGGGGGATCATATCTATACCATGGACTATGATCCGATGATCACATTCCATCGCGATCACCAGGCGGATCTGACGATCGGTACCATTCATGTGCCGATCGAGGAAGCCTCGCGTTTCGGCATCCTGGCGACCGACGAGCACAACCGGGTTACGTCCTTCCTGGAGAAGCCGGATCCTCCTCCCTCCACCCTGGCAAATATGGGCGTGTATTTGTTCAATCGCGAGCTGCTGGACCGTGTGCTTTGGGAAGACAAGCTGGACGGCGAGTCGAAGCACGACTTTGGCAAGAATATCATTCCCAAACTGGTCGCCTCCTCGGCGCGGGTTTTTGCCTATCCGTATACCGGGTACTGGATGGACGTCGGGACCTACCAGTCCTACTGGCAGGCGCACATGGACATGCTGTCGCCTACGCCGAAGCTCAAGCTCTATAACCGGGACTGGATCATCCATACCCGTACGGAAGAATATCCGCCGGCCCGCCTGCCTGCGAGCGCGCGTGTGTATGCCAGCATGATTTGTAATGGCGCCTATATCGGCGCGGATTCGACCGTGGAGAGCAGTGTGATCTCGCCCGGCGTGGTGATCCGGCCGGGCGCGGTCGTGCGCGAATCCATCATCTGCACCGATACGGTGATCGAGAGCGGAGCGGTGATCGAGCGCGCCATCATCGATAAGCATGCTCACGTGTACGAGAACGCTCGAGTCGGCTGGGGCGTCGGCGACACGAACATCCGGGTAGCGCTGGTTGGCAAGCACTGCACCGTGCCAGCAGGATATGTTGTGGAGCCCGACGCCCAGGTCGGCACTGACGTCATCGAAGCCGATTACGATGGGAACGTTGTCCGTTCGGGCGAATACATCGAGACACGGAGAAAACCGAATGAGATTACTTAGCCGATCGGGGGGAATCCTTCTGCATCCAACCAGCCTGCCGGGTCCGTATGGGATCGGCGACTTGGGCCCCCAGGCCTATCGCTTTGTAGACTGGCTCGTCTCCTGCGGCTGTAAGCTCTGGCAGATCCTGCCCCTCGGACCGACAGGTTACGGCGACTCGCCGTATCAGTGTTTCTCTGCGTTTGCGGGCAACCCGTATCTCGTTAGCCTGGACGCCTTGCTCGAAGATGGATTGTTGACACAGGATGACCTCGCCGGAATGCCGGAATTCGACGCTGCTCGCGCCGATTTTGGCTCGCTCATCCCGTGGAAGCTCGAGGTGCTCCAGACAGCGTTCTCCCGTTACACCTCGGCTTCGAAGGAGCTTCACCAGCAGTTCGACAGCTTTCGCACGGGAAATGCCGCCTGGCTCGACGATTTTGCGCTGTTCATGTCATTGAAGGAGGCAAACGGCGGTGGGGCCTGGAGTGGCTGGGATGTATCTTTGCGCAAGCGCAAAAAGACGGCGCTGGCGCAGGCACGCAAAGAGCAAGCCGAGAACATTGCGCGGCATTCGTTCTATCAGTTCCTGTTCTTCCGCCAGTGGGAGAAACTGCGAGGGTATGCCAACGAGCAAGGTATCAAGATCATCGGCGATATCCCGATCTTTATCGCGTATGACAGCGCCGATGCCTGGGCAAACCCGGATCTGTTCTTTCTGGATGGAAAGAGCCTGCCCACCGTTGTGGCAGGCGTGCCTCCCGATTACTTCTCCGCCACAGGCCAGCTGTGGGGTAATCCGCTCTATCGCTGGGACGTTCACAGGGCATCCGGTTATACCTGGTGGCTGGAGCGCTTCCGCTCCGTGCTGAAATTTGTGGACGTGGTGCGGCTCGATCACTTTCGCGGTTTTGCCGGGTATTACGAGATCCCCTATGGCGCGCCGACCGCCGAGACGGGCCAGTGGATCACGGGTCCGGGCAAGGATTTCTTTGAGACGATCTCGCGCGAGCTGGCGGGCTCCGAGAGTGGAACGCTCCCGATCATCGCCGAGGATCTGGGCCTGATCACCCCGGATGTTGTCGAGCTGCGCGATAGCTTCCACTTACCCGGCATGCGCATCATGCAGTTTGGCTTCAGCGGCGCCGACAATCCCTTCCTGCCGCATAACTATGTGCCGAACTGCGTCGCCTATACCGGCACGCACGACAACGATACGGCCTGCGGCTGGTTCGACTCGGCGCCTCTGGAGGAGCGCAAATTTGCCCTGCGCTATCTGAAGAGCGATGGCAG
>DAITPI010000295.1:0-5916 GCA_036833655.1 Anaerolineales bacterium
CGGCAAAGCGCTGCACTTCCTGGCGGACCAGGTTGCCGTAGGGCATGGGATGGCGGATCGCCGCGACCTTGTAGCCCATGTCCCGCAGGATGAGGGAGACGCGCCGCGTCGTCTGGCTCTTCCCGGAGCCCGTCCGGACTGCACAGACGGACACCACCGGCTTCGTAGACTTGATCTGGGTATAGCGCGTGCCCATCAGGCGGAAGTCGGCGCCGGCGGCGTTGACCGTGGCAGCTTTGTGCATGACGTATTCGTGCGGCACGTCGCTGTAGGCAAAGACGACCTGCTCCACACCGTGCTGTTTGATCAGGTCGACCAGCTCCTCCTCGGCGCGGATGGGGATCCCGCTCGGGTACAAGTCCCCGGCTAGCTCAGGCGGATAGAGGCGTCCCTCGATATCGGGGATCTGGGTCGCGGTAAAGGCAACGACCTCGTAATCTTTGTTGCCGCGAAAGAACGTGTTGAAGTTATGGAAGTCACGTCCGGCCGCGCCCATGATAAGAGTTTTGATCGGCATAGGATTCTCCTATTGATAAAGCCACGCTGAGGACAGTGTCCGGCAAAGCCCCGCTTTGGTTTTGAGCCTCGCCGTTTTTACCCAGAGCGGCTTAATTTTGAATTTCAAGTGTCCTTGCGAGCCCCGAAGGAGCGAAGCAATCTCCTTATCAATAGTGAGATTGCTTCGTCGGGATCTCGATGCTACGCATCTCAACCCTTCTCGCAATGACATATGTTATTCTAAATAAAACAGGCTAAACGTAAAGATAACGTTTAGCCTGTTCCTTACATGACCTCGGGCGCCTTGATGTCGAGCAGACGCAGTGCATTCGCAAGTGCCTGCTTTGCCGCCGCAACCAGCCGCAGGCGGGCGTTTCTCATGTTTTCGTCGGTGCTCTGCAGGACCGGCACCGCATGATAGAACGAGTGAAATGCATTTGCCAGGTCGTAGGCGTACGCCGCCATCACCAGCGGACGATATTCATTTGCCGCCTGCTGCACCGTGTCCGGCAGGCGCGAGATCTGCTCGATCAGCTCGATCTCGTGTTTTGTCAGCTCGAAGTCGAAGGTTGCAGGTTGAAGGTCCGACCTTTGCGCGTTAGCCTTCTTCAAGATCGAATTGGCACGGACGTGCGCATTCTGGATATAGGGTCCAGTGCGCCCGTCAAACGAGAGGGCTTCGTCCATATCGAAGACAATATGTTTGTTGTTGTCCACCGACAGAATGGAATAGACCAGGGCGCCCAGACCGATCTGCTCGGCGATCTCGATGCGCTCCTCCGGCGGGATGTTGCCGCTGCGCTCCGATTCCACAGCCAGGACACGCCTCACCGCCTCATCATAGACTTCCTTGAACAGAACCACGCGCCCGCGCCGCGCCGACATGGCTCCTTCCGGCAGCGTCACGTATCCATAAGAAAGGTGGTAACACTTGGAGGCTTGCGGAAAGCCCCAGAGCTCCAGGATCTTGAAGATCTGCTGAAAGTGGAGCTCCTGGCGGAAATCCACGACGTAGATCGAGCGATCGACGTGATATTGTTCGAATTTCTGTTTTGCGAGGGCAAGGTCGTTGGTGCTGTACAGGGCGCTGCCGTCGCTGCGCAGGATGACCATCGTGCGATACTTTTCTTTGCTCAAGCCCAGCTTCTCGTCGATCTTGACGATCACGGGACCGCCCCGGGGGCGCTCGTCTTCGGCGATGCCCCTGGCGATCAGCTCGTCGACGATTTCCTTGCCCAGCTCGTTGGCTTCGCTCTCGTAGAACCAGACATCCATTTCGACGTCCATCAGGCGCAGGACATCGCTGAACTCTTGCAGCGACCATTCGCGCAGAGTCGCCCACAACTCCCTGACATATGGATCGTGCGCCTCCCATTTGCGGAGCATCTCCCGTCGCTCAGCATCGTAGGCTTCTCGCCGGGCCGTTTCTTCCGGCGTTTCGTCGTCCTTTTTCTCCAGAAGGGCAGAAGCTTCGATATAGATTCTCAGCAGCCATTGCCCGCGCTCGTGAATGCCCTGCGGCTCCTGTCCCTTATAGAACTTGTCGTACGCCCACATCACCGTGATGACGCCCAGTCCCATGTCGCCGGGATAGGTCGCCCGGATCGTATCGAATCCGGCGAACTCAGCGATCCGCGCCAGCGATTCGCCCAGGAGGGTGGTCCGTGAATGCCCGATGTGAAAGGAATGGAGCATGTTTGGCTGGGCGTATTCCACCATGACCCGGTCCGTTTTCGGGGCGCCGCGCCCGAAGTCTGCGCCCGCGTCGTGGACTTCGTCCACGACGCGGCGTGCATATTCGGAGGTCGCGAAGTACAGGTTGAGATAGCCCTTGACCGCCTCCACGCGACTGATCCCCGGCACATCCCCGATCTGCTCCCTGATCTGCTCGGCGATCTGCTGAGCGCGTTGCGGCACAGGAAGCTTTGGTTTATCCGGCCGTTCCATTGCCGGACGAACACGGGCTTCATTGGCTGCGGTCTGAAAGAAGGAGGTCGAGACGCCCCATTCCCCTGAGAAAGGAATAGGCTGCCACTTCAAGTCCGCGAGCGGGATTTCGTTCGCGAGGCTATAGGCTTTGATCTTGTCTTCGATGAGCTGTTGTTCTTTTTGAAACATAGGCGTAGCAATCCTGTGGATAGGCGAAGCAATCCTGTGGATAGGCGAAGCAATCCAACGGTCCCTGTGAGGATGATTTCGAAATTATATCAGTCGGGCAAAAAGAAACGGGAGTCTTGCGACTCCCGTGATCTTCACGAAAACAAATTTGACACAGATTATCTGGAGGTCTTCTTTGCAGGCTTCGTAGCCGCGGGAGACGTTCCACTCTCGAAGGCGGCAAGCTTCTTCATCAGACGACCCTTCCGGCGGGCTGCGTTGTTCTTGTGGATGACGCCTTTTTCCGCCGCTTTATCCAGAGCGCTGATCGCCTTGAGAATCGCTTCTTTCGTGTTGGGCTCGTTGACATCAAAAGCGGCACGCGCCTGGTTGACGGCCGTGCGGGCGGCGCCACGGACGTTGCGGTTCCGCAGCCGGCGATCCTCGTTCTGACGGTTTCGTTTGATTTGTGACTTAATGTTTGCCAAGGTCTTCCTCCAAAGTTCTTGCCGTTCTGTACTCATTCCGATTCCTTCGGATTGACGGCGATGTATTTTACATGAGCCTACAGGTTTTGTCCAGCAAATTCGATGCTGGAGTCCAAAGTCTTCCCTGGCACCGCCCGCCAGGGCAGGTGTGCGCAGTACCCTGCGGGCCAGACTTTGGCATTCCAACGTCTGGAGACGTTGAGTCCTATGGCTTCGCCGAAACGACCACGAAGTAGCCACCCAGCAGGCTCTCGTCCGAGGTGACGTAGGCGACGCCAAAGGCAGTCGTGTTCGCGTTGAGCAGGTCTGCCTTCGAGTCGGGATCGCTCAGCCACCAGTCCATCGCCGACTGCGGATTGCCGCCATATGCAGGATGCAGGGCATACAGGTTCTCGAGGACCAGGGAGGCGGTGAAACCGGCTGCTTTGACCCGTTCCTCCGGCGTAGAACCATCGAGGCCGATGTGGCTGAGGTAATTGTTGCACAACATGTCTGTGGCATGGTTCTTTGCCGCGGTCGCCAGTTGCGTATTCGCCGTCAGAGCCGGAACACCGGCATCGGCGCGTGCCTCGTTGATCAGCGTTTGCAGCTGGGTCACGAACTGAGCATTCTCATCGAAGCTACAGGCGACGGCAGATGTCCCTGCGGGGCGGGTCGCCGCGGAAGCTGCTGTGGCGGCTGCGGTTGCCTGTCCGGCCGCCACGGTGGGCGTCACCGGCGTGGATGTGGGAGGCAGCGTGGGCGTGGGCGTTACCAGGTTGACCGGGATCTTGAGGGTCTGTCCGACCTGCAGGGCGTTGGCGTTCTCGATCTTGTTCTCTTCGATGATGTTATCTGCAATGCTGTTGAACCGCACCGCAATGCCTGCCAGCGTATCGCCCGGAAGCACGCGGTAATCGACCAGTGTGCCGCTCCGCAAATTGGCGGGAAGGGGCGTCGTCGTCGGCAACACGCTCCCCGGCGGCGGGATACGGATCGTTTGCCCGACAAAGATCACGCCATTGTTTGCTTCCATCACTGCTAGATTCTGATTGTAAATTAGCAGTGCTCCATCGGGACCCAGATTAAAGCGCTGGCCGAGTGCATCCAGCGAGTCGTTCTCCTGGACCGTATAGTCGAACGCCTCAGAAGGAGTCGACGTCACCGTCTGGGTGGGAGTCTCTGTAACGGTAGCCGTCAGGGTGGGCGTGGTGGTGTTGGTAGGCGTGGATGTGACCGTAGCCGTAGGTGTGTCGGTGGCAAAGTATTGTCCCAGCGGTTGATTCGGCCGAGTCAGCCAGTAAATCAGAAGCAGTAAGCCCAGCACAACCAGCGCAATGGCTCCGTACATGAGTGCCCGCCCCTGGAACTGGCGTTTCTTGCGGAAGGAGTTAATAGTATTTGACGTATTTTGGGGTGTTCGATTCAACATGATGCTGTCCTTTGTGATGCAGGAAGACAGAGAACCCGAGTCCCTCCCGCACGGGGCATAATTCTACCTGAAAGAGGTAGACACGTAAATGTCGACGCATCGACGGGAGTGCCCAAAAGGATTGGCTAAGACACGTTCACCACAGAGAACACTGAGCGCATGGAGCTTTTTTCAAGAGGTTTTCTCCGTGTGCTTGCTGGTGAGATCATCGCACAAGCCCACTGTTTTAGACGCTCAAACGGTGACGCAGGTACACAGGTCCGCACTCTGCATCAAAAATAGCTTCGCCGTAAACCTGTATACTGGCGAATTTACTTTTTCAGATGCTCTTTCAGGTATTTCCCCGTATAGGAGTCCCTGACCTTCATCACCTGCTCGGGCGTGCCCTCTGCAATGAGCTCTCCGCCCCGGTCGCCGCCTTCGGGACCCAGATCGATGAGCCAGTCTGCCACCTTGATGATGTCCAGGTTGTGCTCGATGATCAGGACAGAGTTGCCCGCCTCGACCAGCCGCTGCAGCACTTCGATCAGCTTGTGGACGTCCGCGGCGTGCAGACCCACAGAAGGCTCGTCCAGAACGTACAGGGTCCGTCCGGTGGCGCGCCGCGAGAGCTCCTTCGAGAGCTTGACCCGCTGGGCTTCGCCGCCCGAGAGCGTGGTCGCGGGCTGCCCGATGCGCACGTAGCCGAGCCCCACCTCCTGGAGCAGCTTGAGCTTGTTCAGCATCGGCGGGTAGTTCTTGAACTCCTCCAGGGCGTGGTCGACAGTCATGTCGAGCACATCGGCGATGGAGTACTTGTCCCGGAACAGCACCTGCAGGGTCTCACGGTTGAAGCGCTTGCCATGGCAGACATCGCAGGGCACGTAGACGTCAGGCAGGAACTGCATTTCGATGCGCAGCTGGCCCTGGCCCTGGCAGGCTTCGCAGCGCCCGCCGTGCACGTTGAACGAGAAACGCCCGGGCTTGTAACCACGGATCTTACTCTCCGGCAGCTCGGCATACAGCTTGCGGATCTCGTCGAACAGGCTGGTGTAGGTACCCGGGTTGGAGCGCGGCGTGCGCCCGATCGGGGACTGGTCGATGTTGATGATCTTGTCGAGGTGCTCGATCCCTTCAATGCGCTCGTAATCGCCCGCGCTGGTGCGCGCGCCCATCAGCCTGGCGGCGAGGGCGTTGTAGAGGATGTCGCTCATCAGAGTCGACTTGCCCGAGCCGGAGACACCCGTGATACAGACCAGTTTTCCGAGCGGGATCGCTACATCGATTTTCTTCAGATTGTTGGCAGCCGCCCCGACGATCTTCAGGGATTTACTGTTCCCTTCCCGCCTATTCTTCGGGACTTCTACCTGCTTGCGCCCGGAGAGGTACGCTCCCGTCAGGGACCTGGGGTGCGCCAGGATCTGCGCCGGGGTTCCCTCTGCC
>DAITPI010000296.1:0-5899 GCA_036833655.1 Anaerolineales bacterium
CAGGCGTCACCGGTTCTCTCGCGCGTGGACGATCCAGCCGCGGCAGAGATCGTTCTACGAGTCGGCGAGCCGCAGTTCCTGGAGTCGCCCGCCTACCAGATCGATACCGAAGAGATCCTGATCGTTACTCAACGCCAGAGCCCGGTGCAGAACCTGACTCTGGAGGAAGCGCGGGCCCTTTTCGCGGGGCGCGGCGATCCTTCCGTGCAGGTGTGGGTGTACGCGGAAGGCGACGATGTGCAGGAGGCGTTCGACCAGGTCCTGATGACTGGCAGCCGCGTGGCCCCCTCTGCCCGGATCGCAGTCACGCCGCAGCAGATGTCCGACACCCTGGTCAACGAGCCGAACACAGTCGGTATTTTGCCGAGACACTGGAAGGTGGGCGATGCGCGGGAAGTCTTCTCGGTTGCCAGCGTGCCAGTCCTGGCAATCACAAAATCCGAACCCGAAAGCCCGATCAAAGAGCTGATTGCCTGTCTGCAGAAATAAACGTGGGATCGCTGGAGGCCCGGCTTTCCGCCGGGCTTTTTTTGTACCTCTTGACAAGCCGATAAGGCGGGAGTATCATGCATGTAAACTAGTTTGCAATACAAACTAGTTTGCAAAGGAGCTACCATGCAAAACGATATTTCCGATGTCGAACGGCGCGTAAAGCGCTACTGGTATACGGATGGGATTGGGGAATTGATCGGCGGCGGCATGTTCATCCTGATGGGCGTCTATTTTGCCCTCCAGGAATTTCTGGGGCAGGACTCACTCGTGAGCGGCATTTTGCAGGCCAGCCTGATCCTGGTGCTGATCGGCGGCATGTTCATTGGTCGCCGGCTGATCAACGCGTTGAAGACGCGGGTGACCTACCCGCGTACAGGCTACGTGGAATATCAGGTGGAGGAGGGCGCCATCAAATCCCGGCGAATCTGGGTCATGCTTCTGGCATTTGCCATCTCGGCTCTCACCATGATCTTTGTACGCCTGTTCGAGTTCTTCGATTCGATCGTGGCAGTCACAGGTGTGGCTGTGGGCTTGATCCTCGTCGTTCTACGTGCAAAATCGGCCCGTCTGGCAAGATTCTATGTGTTGGGCGCCGTGTCGGTCCTGCTGGGGCTGGGGCTCTCCGTCAGCGGACTGCCGAATGCCTACAGCCTGGGATTGTTCTATGGCCTGATGGGTCTGTGCTTCATGGTCTCCGGTGGGCTGACTCTTCGCCGCTACCTCGCGGAGAACCCGCTGCCAGCCGAGGCGGAGCGCCAAAATGGCTGACGCTTCGGATCTACGCAGCGTTACCGAGCTGGACCGTCTGATCCACGAGCCGGCGCGATTGCTGATCGTTACGATCCTCTCCACCGTGGCGAGCGCGGACTTCCTGTTCCTCCAGCGAGAGACCGGCCTGACGCGAGGAAATCTATCTGCTCATCTGTCGAAACTGGAGGAGGCAGGCTATGTAAAGATCGAAAAGACCTTCAAAGGGAAGCTCCCGCTGACGGTGTGTAAGCTGACCCCTGCAGGGAAAAAGGCCCTGACCCAGTACCGCCAGCAGCTGCAGGAGTTCATCCAGAAAACGAGTTGAGAAAACAGAGACCGGCACAGCGCCGCTCTCTGTTCGTTATAGTTGAACCAGGTGCATGTCCCCGTTTACATAGCTCTGGATGGTCTCATTCACGCGCAGGCGCGGGTCGCTCTCGTAGATCTGGCGCACCAGGGCAAATTGAGGGACATCCGCGGAGCTCAGGTCAGCCAGCCGGTCGAGCATGATCAGATCGTCCGGTGGGAGAGAGGCATGGTCAAGGAACATCAATCCCCAGCAGTCCCATGGGAGCAGCTCCACCTTGTTGAGCGAAGCGATATCTCGCAGGAAGTCGCCTTTGATGAAGTCCATGCCGTGCATGTCGAAGATGCCAAACTGATCGGGGTCCGCCTGCCCGCTGCGGCACATCTTCCATGCTGCGCCGCCGACAATAAACTGGTCGCGAGGCACATCGAGGGGATCGAAGGAGATCTTCAGAACGTCGCTCTGCAGCCCATCGAGCTGCGCATCCACGAGCACCCAGCGCTGTTCGGCGTCGTTCCAGTACTCACAGACCCAGTGATCCTCATAATGGTTCGGCAGGAAATATGCCCCAAACCCGCAACGCGCCCGGGCGGGAATATCCTTCGACTGCAGCATCGAGGCGAGAGTAACCGAGAAGTCGCGGCAGTTGCCGACGATCTTGCGCTCGTTGGGTCGCGGGGTAATGAGCGGGCTCGAGTCCAGCTCGAGGGTTCGTTGCAGGCGGCGTCTCATGCTGCGCAGCTGCACCTCTGCCTTCCGATCCTCCGGCAGGGTCAAGCCATAGCGCTCCGCCCAGAAGACATGCACCACCAATCCCTGAACGATCTTGACCAGGGCAGCAACATCGGACGGGAGATCTGCATACAGATCCCCGTAACGACCGGGATCGGTCATCTTGCCGTGCTGAGCGAAGTAAGTAGGGCCAGTCATTGACACATCCTTTCATTAAGCAGCGGGCTTCCATGAGCTGTAATAAGCTTGTGGTGGGTTGTGAAGTCTATCACAAGGCACGGGCAAAGGCAAGAGTATATGGGTACTGGGTACGCTTTTGTGATAATATCCACTTATGAGCAGGCCGAAATCTCCTGTGCGGCTCGAGTGGCTGGATCCAGCCGTTTGCACGCTGGAATACCGACTGAAGATCATTGGTCGTCTACCCTTTTTTCGGCATCTAGCTCCTGAAGCGATCGTAGTGATCAGCGGGCTGTTTGAGGATCGCGATGTCCAGGCAGAGCAGATCATCTATTTTGAAGGCGATCCGGGTGAACATTTGTATCTGGTCGCCACAGGAAAGGTGAAGTTGATCCGCCATGCCGCTTCGGGACGAGAAGTCCTGCTGGATATTTTGCGGGGAGGGGAGTATTTCGGCAATCTGACTTCCCTTAATAACCGGAGCTATACCGAGACCGCCGTCGCTCAGACCAATTGTTGCATCCTACAAATCTCTTCCCAGAATTTTGAAAAGATTCTGATCCGCTACCCGGATGTGACCCTGAAAGTATTGAAAGCGGTCGGACAGCGCCTGGAAGAATCGCAGGAAGCGATCAAGCAACTGAGCACCTGTACCGTTGACCAGCGTATTGCTGCGAGCCTGGTGCGACTTGCCAACAAGCTCGGCGAGCAAAAGCAAAAAGGTGTGCTGATCCAGTTGCCGTTCTCGCGCCAGGATCTGGCAGCCATGGCGGGTACAACGACCGAAACTGTCAGCCGTGTTATGAGCCGCTTTGCTGAACAGGGACTGATCTCCACGGGCAGGAAGTGGGTCTCGGTCGACGACATCGAGCGCCTCGAGCAACTCAGCAAAGAACCTGCAGTTGATTGATCTGCGTCATGTATTGTTATGGGGGAAGCGAGTAAAGTGAAAGTATAGGTTTCAAGAAAGGAAATAGCAAATGAATACCCTGACCCAACCCCTGCGTGATGAACACAAGGAATTGATTCCCCATATCGAACGGATCCTGGAGGTGGCAAACAGCATCCCGGAGGCGCCTATCGCACAAATCCGCGACGGCGTGAATGAGGTGTACGAATTCCTCGCCTATCACCTCCTTCCGCACGCCCAGGCGGAGGATGCAGCGCTGTATCCCACGGTCCAGAAGGTCCTTGGCAGCCCGGACGCCACCCGCACGATGAGCCGCGACCACGTGGAAGTGGGGCGCTATATCGACGAGCTCGCTCAACTGCGGCAGAATGTCTCCGGGCAGAGCTTCAAGGCGCTCCAGCGCGTGCTGTATGGACTGTACGCGCTGGTCAAGGTCCACTTTGCCAAGGAAGAAGAAGTTTACTTGCCGATCCTGGAGCAGCGCCTGTCGCCCGAGGAAGCCGCGGAGATGTTCGAAGCGATGGAACGAGCTGCCGGCGCCGCCAAAGAGGCCCTGTATGCCCGCTGAGAGAACAGCTCGCCAATGCAGGTGAGAATCCCAGGGAATTTGAGCCCGATGGGGATCAAATTCCCTGGTGACCCTTCGCTCCGCTCAGGGTGATATTCAATAGAGTCTCCTAGCCATTGGACGCTACAGAACACGGATGGCCCGCCATCCGTGTTTTTATTTGTCTTATAATTCAAGCAGCCAAACGCGAGGAGAGTAGTATGAGCGAACAGTCCGGTTCGAGAGTTCCACTCTGGGTACCTTCCGAAGAGCGCAAGCGGGATGCGAACATCACCCGCTTCATGGCTGAGGTGAATCAGCACTCCGGTCTGACACTGAGAACCTATCCCGAGTTGTACCAGTGGTCGGTGGACCATATCCCTGACTTCTGGGCAGCGATGTGGGATTTTGTAGAGATCAAGTCCTCCAGAAAGTTCGATCGAGTCATCGAAGATCTGACCCGCTTTCCAGGTGCAAAGTGGTTCCCGGGGGCGCGTCTGAACTTTGCCGAAAACCTTCTCCGTTATCGGGACGACCACCTGGCTTTCATCTTCAAGGGGGAAACGCAGGTTTCACGACGCATGACCTATGCAGAGCTTTGCGACGATGTGGGCCGGCTTGCACAGGCGTTCCAGGCCGCCGGCGTCGGAGCCGGGGATCGGGTAGTGGGATACATGCCCAACCTGATCGAGACGGCGGTCGCCATGCTCGCCGCGACCAGCCTCGGCGCGACCTGGTCCTCCTGCGCCACCGACATCGGTCCCGCAGCTGCCATGGAACGCCTCGGGCAGGTGGCGCCCAGGGTGATGATCACGGCGGATGGATATTTTTACAAAGGCAAGGTCTTTGACACTCTCGAGCATGCTGCAGAGGTGGCGCGTGGCATTCCCTCCCTGCAAACGGTTCTCGTTGTTCCTTATACGCGTGAGCGACCGGATATTTCCCACATACCCAACGCAATTCATTATGCGGATTTTGTTTCCAAAACGGACGCTGCCGAAATTGAGTTTGCCCAGTTTCCCTTTGACCATCCGCTCTACATCATGTTCTCCTCAGGCACCACGGGCAAGCCGAAATGCATGGTGCAGGGCGCGGGCGGTGTGCTCATCAACCACCTAAAGGATCTGGTCCTGCACACGGACCTGCGGCGCAGCGACCGGATCATGTACATCACTTCCTGCAGCTGGATGATGTGGAACTGGCTGTTGAGCTCGCTGGCGGTCGGCGCGACGGTGATCCTGTACGATGGCAATCCCAATTACCCCGACCCGGGCGCGATGTGGAAATTGATCGACGACGAAAAGATCACGATCTTTGGCTGCAGTGCGACCTATATTCACTTCTTGAAGAAGGAACATATTGCTCCAGGCCGGGATTATGACCTCTCCTCGCTGCGGGAACTCTCCCAGACCGGCTCGCCGCTCTCTGCCGAAGGGTTCGAATACGTCTATCGCGAGATCCGGCCCGACCTGCATTTCAACTCGATCTCCGGCGGCACGGATATCAATGGCTGTTTTGCGGCAGGCAGCCCGATCCTGCCGGTCTACGTGGGTGAGCTGCAGAGCGCGGCTCTGGCGATGAAGATCAAGGCATACGACCAACAGGGCACCCCGGTCTACGATGAGCAAGGCGAGCTGGTGTGTGAAGCCCCTTCGCCTTCGATGCCGATCTACTTCTGGAATGACCCGGATGGCTCGAAATACCACAGCGCTTATTTCGATGTGTATCCGAGTGTCTGGCGGCACGGTGACTATATCCTGATCCACAGCGACACCGGCGGCATTACGTTCTACGGGCGTTCCGACGCGGTGCTGAAGCCCTCCGGTGTGCGCATCGGCACCGCCGAGATTTATGCGCAGATGGAGAGACTGCCCGAGATCGCGGACAGCCTGGCGATCGGACAAAATCTCCAGGATGACCAGCGTGTGATCCTCTTCGTCAAGCTTGCCAAGGGCGAAACGCTGACCGAGGAGCTCAAGGA
>DAITPI010000297.1:0-5891 GCA_036833655.1 Anaerolineales bacterium
ATATTCCTCTGGCTTCCAATCAGGTCCACTACAGTCTACTCAACCGGCTCGTGGAAAAGAACGGGATCCTCGCCCGTTGCAAGGAACTGGGCATCCGCCTGATCGCCTACAGTCCGATCGAAAAAGGATTGCTCTCCGGAAAGTACCGGCCGGAGTCGCCTCCGCCGGGCTCGCGCTCGAGGATGTATGGCGGCCTGGTCGGCAAGATCGGCGGGCTGCTCCGGTTGATGACCGAGATTGGCCAGGATCACGGAGGCAAGTCCAACACGCAGGTGGCGCTGAACTGGGTGATCTGTAAAGGCGCGCTACCCATCCCGGGCGCAAAGAATGGGCAGCAGGCGCAGGAAAACGCGGGTGGACTGGGGTGGCGATTGACCGACGAGGAAGTTGAACGGCTAGATGGGGAGAGCGACGCAATCCTTGAATCATAAAAGAAGCCCGGCGCAACGCTGCCGGGCATTCCTCATATCGCCTTCGAGATCGGCGAATCGTCGCCGGACTCTTCAAGACCCTGTTGAATTTCCAGGATTTCCCTGGAGGATAATTTCTGCGGAAACGTCACCTCATGCCTGGAAGGCGAGATCGTACGAGCCGCCGCGCTGTACCGGAGCATCCGCTCGATGTGTTCCAGCTGGAAGGGCTTGGAGATGTAGTTATCGATGCCAGCTTCGAACAGGCGATGACCTTCCTCCGGGAGATAGCTCGCTGTTAGGGCAATGATGAACGTATGCTGGGGACCCCCGTTTTCCCATTCCCGGATGCGGTGACTAGCTTCCATGCCATCCATGACCGGCATCTGCAAATCCATAAAGACGAGATCGAATTCCTGGAACTTGACGGCGTCGAAGGCTTCCAGCCCGTTCGAGGCGACTTGTACATCGTGGCCCTCACGCCCTAGGAGAACCTGCATCAAGTGCCTGTTCAACGGATCATCGTCAGCGACAAGGATTTTCAGTGGGGGCACGGGCTTACCCTCGAATGCGTTGTTTTCCGGAAGATTCATCATAACTGTCTCAATATCTATAAGGGATAGGTTTACAGAAGCCAGGGATTTCTAACAACAGCAGCGGTCAGGCGCTTTGCCTGTCAAAGCCATGACAGCAAATAGCAGGAAAGGTTACTGGTTACAGCACCTTCTCAAATTATGCAATGAAATTACAATGGAGAAAAAAAGGGACCCGGGTTGCCAGTTGGCGAGCCGGGTCCCATCTATTTTAGCGGACCATGAACATTTGGCGGTCCAGCCGGTAGCCCATTGCCTCCAGCTTGGGAGAGAACATCGGGCGCAAGCCTGTCGGCCGGAACTGTCCGACAGGTCTCCCATCGGAGTCGGTACCGGTCTGCTGAAACTGGAAGATATCGGTCAGCGTGATCACCTCCGATTCCATGCCGGCGACTTCCGAGATCTGAGTGACCTTGCGGGTTCCGTCAGGGAAACGTGTCAGGTAGACGATCAGGTCGATTGCCGCCGCGATCTGCTTGCGGATCGCCAACACGGGCAGCTCGAAACCGGCCATCAAGGTCATCGTCTCGATGCGGGAGAGGGTGTCGCGCGGCGAGTTGGAGTGCACGGTGGTCATCGAGCCATCGTGACCGGTGTTCATCGCCTGGAGCATGTCGAGCGCTTCGCCGCCCCGGATTTCACCTACAATGATGCGGTCCGGGCGCATGCGCAGCGAGTTCTTGACCAGGTCCCGGATGGTAACCTGCCCTTCGCCGTTGTAATCCGGCGGGCGCGCTTCGAGGGAGATTTTGTGGGTCTGCATCATCTGCAGCTCGATCGAGTCCTCGATGGTGACGATCCGTTCATGATCGGGGATGGCACGCGCCAGGATGTTGAGGAAGGTGGTCTTACCGGAACTGGTGTTGCCGGCCACGATGATGTTCAGCCGCGCCGCGACACAGACCGCGACGAAATCCGCCATGCCCTGGGTGATCGAGTTCTTGTCGATCAGGTCCTGGATGGACAGCTTGTCCTTGAGGAAGCGGCGGATGGAGACACAGGTCCCCTGCTGCGCTACCGGCGGGATGACGGCATTGAGGCGCGAGCCATCTTTGAGGTGGGCGTCCACCGTGGGATGCTTGTAATTTATGAAGCGCCCAAACGGGTTGATAATGTGATTGATCGCCAGCCGCAGCTGGATCTCACTATCGTATTTTGCCCCGGTCAGCAGCAGCTTCCCGTGCCGCTCGACAAAGATCTGGTGCGGCCCGTTCACCATGATTTCGCTGATGTCAGGGTCCTCGAAGAATTCTTCCATCGGACCGTAACTGGCTGCGTAGTTATAGATCTCATCGAGGAATGCCTGTTCCCGGTCGCCCAGGGCGCCGTTGGCGTTCTCGTATGCCTGAAAGATCAAGTCCTTCAGCAACTCATCGTAGCGCTCTCCCAGGGGAGGCTTCTCGTCCGCCAGTTCCACAAGGTACTTCAGGACCCTCGGCCTTAACAAAGCCGGGTCGGTAATGCCGGGCACGTTCGCTGTTTTCTTCATCGTATACTCCAGGCTTGAAATCCGTTAATCCGAACAAAATAGAGGCTGTGCATTATTGCATAATGCCAAGCTGGGCAGGGTTGGTGCTGTCCCAGTTCTCGGTATCCTGATAGATGATGTGCGAATCATTCGTTCCCGTCAACTCGATTGTATAGGCAATGAGCTGGATGTGACTGGGCTGCAGGTTTCCGGTCCCATTATAGATCAAAGGCGCCGCGGGCATAAGGATCGTGCCGGTAAGCGTGGTGGCCGCGTTACCGTTGAAGCGCATCGTATTCGTATTGGTCATGGGCGCAAAGATGAGCATGCCTGCGAGGTCGCCGCTTGCGGGTGCCGAGAGGTTCACTTCTGCACCGCCATTCCAGGTAAGGCCACCCGATGCCATATATATCGTAACACCCGAGCCAGATAGAGTATCGTGCGCGTTCAGCCTGAAATCGCCATTGATGCAATATGTGCCCGGATCCAAAGTCGTGACACCGCCCGGCGGAAACGTGCCACTCCAATTGCCCGGACTCATCGAGCTGCCCGAGACGCTTGCGTCTGTACTGCAACTGATGGCCGGAAGCATCCACGCTGGAGGGGGATACGCCCGCTGGTTGGCACCGCCATGGATGCCTCCACTAATACCGCCCAACGGCGGATTGCCATTGAGAGTGTAGAAATTCGCAACCGTATCAATCCTGTCCTCGATGGTGATATTTGTGCTTCCCTGGATCGTAAGGCCGCAGTCCAGCGCAGAGTTGGAGAACACCCCACCGCCAACGATGTGCGGCCGGGCGTTACCGGAAAACCAGATGGTCTTGCACTGGTCTTTTGCCAGGGCCACGATCGCGTCGCCCCCATAAAGCTCGGACTTGTGCGAATCCTGAGACATGGCGACAGCACGCACGGTATTATGAAGTTGATTGATCCCGATCACCCGTGCAAAGTAGGTGTTGATATGCGAGGTGATCACCACCTCGACATAGTTCGGATCACCATTGTAAGGACCGCAGTCGCTGGGCGATGTGCCGGCGATCTCGTCGCAGCTGTAGGCCCAGACCTGACTGCGGACAAGGTCACCGTTATAACCGTTGTCGCGCGCTCGATCCAGGGCTGCATCGATCATGATGTCCTTGATCTGCTCCTCTGTCAGGGCAGGCACCTGATCCTCCGCACGGAGCCTCGCCAGGGCACCAGCCATGGCGGCGGTATCCGCGGCGTTCTGAGCATTACGCCGGTCGGAGAATTTCGCGCTGCCGTCGATGCCCAGTCCTGCAATCGCAAACAAACCAACTGCTGCCAAAGTAATGAGAATTAATGCCTGTCCACGTTCTGTGGGAAAAAAAGATTTGTTCATTTTGCGATGTTCCTTTCAATGTATTCAGTTGTAGACCAATCGAGTCTATATGCCATGGACCTCCTCTTCCCGGTGGATAACGATTGCTGAAGGGGCGGTCTGCCACGATCTCCGTCTTCGTGGCAGACCGCTCAAATAATAGAGCGCTAGCGCATCAAGCCTACCTGGGGCTCCTTCCAGCGATTCACGCCGGGATCATAGGTGAAGTTGATCGTATTGTTCCCGTTCAGCTTCACTTCATAAGCAATAATCTGAGCGTTATAACTGGTATCGGCACTGCCGCCATTGATCGTGATATTGCAGTAAGGCGCGAAGATCGTGCCCGAAAAGGTGTTACTGGTATTGCCATCGATCTTGCATTCTTCAGGAGAGCCCGTAAAATCTGAAGCAACAATGATTACGTAACCGGCATAATCGCCGCTTTCCCTTCCAGAGAGATCGATCGTACCGCCTTCATAACTGAATTTGTAGCCAGGACGGATATAGATCATGACGTCGTCGCCCTGCAGCCAGAGTTTTTTGTCTACGGTTTTGATCGAATCGTTGACGCAATAAATGCCAGGAAGCATCTTGATGTGATCGTATACGGTACTACCTCCGGCCGATTTGGGCGGGAATTCATTGTAGCGCCCCGGTTGGAGTGTTGTGAGTCCAGTATAGAGGTCACCCGTGGGGCTGTTCTCCGTGTACGACGGATCGTTGGTCCACTGGCCGGGCGGAGAAATACACTCGGCTGGTTCTTCAGGCATCTCAGGAGGGAACTCCTCTACACTGCCACCGGTAGAGGTTCCAGCATTGATCTTCTCGGAACAGCTCTCATCAATATCAATACTGCCACCTGCCGATGTAATGATGGCCGGATCACCTGCCCAGTTCGCGCCCGTTACATTCACGGTCACGTTGCAGCCTTGCTGTTCCCAGACGCAGTCGGGGTTGTCTGAGTTAATAAACATCCCGCCACCGGTCAGGTTGATCGTGCCGCTGCCACCCACCAAAAAGCTGCCAGGGCATGAGGGATTCGGGTTTAGGGCAACGATCGAGTCGCCCCCGTTGAGAGGCTCTTCGACAGAAACATATGTGACCGCATTCACGAGGTTGTGGCTCTGGTTAATGCCGAGGAGTCGGGCAAAGTATGTATCTACGTTGGACTGTATGACAACCTGGATATAGTGATGAGAACCGTCGTAAGGTCCACAGTTCACTGGCGATGTACCAATGTTGTCACAGAAGTGTACCCATACCTGGCTTTGCAGCAAGTCTCCACCATAGCCGTTTTTCGTGGCAATCAATCTGGCGATATTGGTCCAATTGGCTGTACGATCCCGCGCCAATTCCAGGCCGCCTGCCAGGGCGGCGGTATCGGCTGCGTTCTGAGCGTGGCGGCGGTCCGAGAACTTGGCGCTGCCGTCGATTGCCAGACCGACAACGGCAAAGAGCCCAAAAGCCGCCAGGGCGATCAGGATCAATGCCTGACCCCGTTCTGGCCATGTGTTCCTTCTCATAGCATCTCTCCTCTCTATCCGATTCTACGGTGCCTGACCATAGGTGATGACAAGCTGTGGCTTGTTCGTGTTTTCCCGGCTATGGAACTGCTGCTGAACAGCTTGGCCACCACTTTCATTTGCATCTTTGATCAGAAAGCCATAGTTTGTACCACTGGACATGGCTTGTACCATAGTTGTAACAACCCACTCATGCCATTGATTGCTAGCATTTGAAAGAGTATTTGCAGGCGTACCAGCCCAGCTTGGCTGAGTGTCCCAAGTGACCACATTATCTGTCCAACTGCCAGTGAGCTGAACTGCCTGCAAGGTTCGTCCACTGGTTGCAAGAGAGGCATATAGGCGCAGAGTAGCAGACTGAATGACACAGCCCGCTGGCACATTTGGCAACGTAAAAAGAACCAGGGCACGCATACTCGGATTGTTCCGGGCTTGTACGCTTAGAGTCGAATCGGTTGCATGGGTGACAGTATTGCCTTGCTGAATCCACGTATCTGAACTGGCTGTCAGAGTCTGAGGAGTCGCGGTGCACGAGACAATGGTTTGTGTCGCCGT
>DAITPI010000298.1:0-5821 GCA_036833655.1 Anaerolineales bacterium
GGAGCAACTCTAACAAACCCGTTGGATATAGAATCGACCCCCCGTTGCCAAACTCGTCAAGATCCTTCCAGGTTGCCCGGATCTCTTCACCATTTGCCTCGAGCCCCCGGAGAACCGCCTGCTCATACAGTCGCGCCTCTTTGAATGCTCCGTCGTAGATCAGCACGATCTCGTGTCCGGGAGTGCCGTTGAACGTAAAGACGTTCTCCACCGCGCCGAGATATCGCAGGCTATCTTCTGCCACTTCGAGATCGAGCTCTTCCAAAATCTCGCGGCAGATCGTCGCCTGGCTGTGTTCTCCAAACTCAATGCCCCCGCCGAGCGGACGGTAGAAATACTCGTCCTTGGCTGGATCATATCCTTCTGAGACCAGGATCTTGTTCTCTCTTCTGAACACGCAAATGGCGATCGGTCGAATTTGATCCATAACCCCTCCAGAAAATAGTGGCGACCACAGCGCGGGCGGGTCGCCAGATTTTAGATCGTCAGCGGCTCGGGCTGCTTCTGCAGATTTGCCTGCATGGACCAGGGTCCCGTCCATGTCACGGTGACGGGCAGCATTTGGCCCTTCAGGTTCTCCTGCGACTCCACAAAAACAAGCTTGTTGGTGGGTGTGCGTCCGCGCCAGCGATTCTTCACCTTGTCTTCGAACAGCACTTCCACGGTCTGACCTAAATAATCCTTGTTGATGTCCGCTACAACTTCTTCCTGCAGCTCCTCCAGCAGGCGGAAGCGGCGCATTTTCTCGTCCGCGGGGACATTATCCTCCATGCGGCGGGTGGCGACAGTCCCTTCCCGGGAGGAGTAGCGCGCCAGGTGCGCCACATCCAGCTTGAGATCTGCCAGGACGCGGTAGGTCTCCATGAACTGTTCCTCGGTCTCGCCGGGGAATCCGACGATGATATCGGTCGCAACAGAGCAGCCGGGGATGCGCTCGCGGATCTTAGCCACCAGATCGCGGTATTCCTTCTGAGTGTAGCCTCGCTTCATGTTTGCCAGCACCTGGTCGTCCCCGGCTTGAATCGGGACCTCGATGTGGGGCATCACTTTCGGGAGCTCGGCGACGGCATCCATCAGGTCTTCGCCGAAGTAATTGGGGTGCGACGTCAGGAAGCGGATGCGCTCGATGCCAGCCACGTTGTGGACAACGCGTAGCAGACCGGCAAGGTTGGGCCCCTCCGGGATGTCCTTGCCATAGCGGTCCACGATCTGGCCCAGCAGCGTGACTTCCTTCACGCCCTGCGCCGCCAGGGAGCGGATCTCGGCGACGATATCTCCTACGGGCCGGCTGCGCTCGATGCCGCGCCGGAACGGAATGATGCAAAATGTACAGGCGTGCGAGCAGCCATAGACGACCGGTACATGCGCCGTAACGAGCTGGCCGCGCTCGTGCTGCGGGAGGACCAGGTCGCCGTCCATGTAGGCAAAGCGCCGCGCGGTCTCGGTCGATTCAATCGCCCGGATCTCTCCCTGGGTGAGGAATGAGACCAGGGGTCCCGGGTCGGAGGGCGGCGAGAATACATCGACGTAGGGCAGCTTCTCACGTAGCTTTTCCGCCCCGCGCACGCCGACCAGGCACCCCATCAGGTTAATGACCAGGTTCGGGTTCTGCCGCTTGAGCGGCAGCAGCGAAGAGAGGCGTCCGAGCGCCTTGTCCTCTGCCGATTGCCTCACGACACAGGTGTTTAGAACGATAACGTCCGCTTCCTCGGCTCTATCGGTAAATGTATATCCAAGATGCTCCAGGGAAGAGCCAACGCGTTGTGAGTCAGCCACGTTCATCTGGCAGCCTTCCGTCCAGATATGGTATTTCATCCTGCTCCTTGCACGAGTTTCGAGTCCGCACGCGTTCTGCAGGACTTCGTAGACCGGGAATTATACCAAGATTGTCGTGTATAATAATGGAGAGGGTAAGACGTGTCACGAAGATCATCTTCCAGACAATCAAATCGGAGCCGTGAGGCTCCGATTTCCAATTAAAAGGAGAATTCCTATGAACAAACTCGATAATCTCGTGCAGGATTTCCTGGCGCAAAAGACGATTGCCGTGGTGGGCGTATCCGATAAGCGCGAGACCGGCTGCAACCTGTCGTACAAAAAATTCAAGGAAAATGGGTACAAGGTTTATGCTGTGAACCCGCGCCTTTCCACCTACGATGGCCAGCCCTGTTACGCAGACTTGAAAGCCATCCCCGAAAAAGTGGACGCGGTGTTTGTCCTGGCAAGCCCGAAGGTCACTGAGCAGATCGTACAGCAGTGTGTGGATCTTGGCGTCAAGCATGTCTGGATGCATTGCATGATGGGCACCAGGCCGGGCCTGGCAGCCGGTATGACCAGCGTGTCACAGCCCGCCGTCGAGATGTGCAAAGCCAACGGCATCGCGGTCATCCCGGGCTCGTGCCCGAACCAGTTCCTGAAAGCGGACTTTGGTCATGCGACGATGCGTGGATTGTGGCGAATGTTCGGGTTTATGAACGTGAACTGACCGCTTGCGTTGCGCAGCCATCTTCGAAGCGCCGGCTCTCGCAGCGGGGATTTTGACCGCTTTTAAAGCAATAAGACTCCAACTTTGATTGGAGTCTTATCGCTAGCTACCATCCCCCTCCTGAGGCATCCGCCCTTGATCACTCCGGTTGCCCGGAAGGATGTCGAAATCTTAATGCAATTCTAATCAAATGACAATAAAAGTCTAGAAATTTACCTTACAATAGACTCAAAGAATTCTTTGAATCTAGTCTAGATGGATCGATGAAACGCAAGGAATTTGGTGAGCTTGTTGCGGCGCTGCGCCAGGATTTTGGCTGGACCCAGTTCGAGCTTGCGGAATACGCGGATCTGGATGATGCGGTCATCAGCCAGATCGAACGCGGGGTGAAAAAGCATTTCGAGCCGGAGCTGCTCTTCCAGCTGGCGAACGCCCTCCAACTGACCACCCTGGAGCGGCGCGAGTTCCTGCTTGCGTCCAGCGGACTGGACCAAAAGCAGATCGTGCGCCAGCCCTCGGCCGCCATGTCCACCGATGTCTTCAATGTGAGGAGAGTGCTCGACAAGATGATCGAGCTGACGGGCATGGTGCGCCTGCCGGCCTTTCTGGGCGACGTCTACGGCGACGTGATCGCGGCAAACAACATCATCCTCTCCTTCTTCAAATTGCCTCCGGAATTTGTTGACCGGGCAGATAAAATTCCAGCGGGCTACAGCACTGTCCGGTTCAACTTCGGCAAGGACCTGGTAGCGCGCAGCCATGTGGTCGACAACTGGGATAGTTACGCTCTCAGCGCCATGCGCACCTTTCGGGAGAACAGCCTGCGTTATCGCGTCCATCCGTATTTCAAATATCTGATGAAGATCTTCCGTAACCAGAACGAGTACCCGCTCTTCGAACGGTACTGGAAACTGGTTTCGTCGGTGGAACAGGACAAGGAGGCGAGCACCGATCATTTCGCCTACCGTCACCAGGAATTTGGTCAGATCAAATATATCTCTTCGGCCACGGTTTCGATCACTTCCTTTGGTGAGCTGTATCTCATCCAGTATCTGCCGCTGGATGAAAACACAAGCCAGGTCTTTGACCGGCTAGCCCGCCAGGCAGGGCAGGGCGCTGTGCGCTTCGCTCCGTGGCCCGAGAAGCCCATGCCCTGAAAGGACTCTTTCCATTGCCAGCCAATATTGAGATCAAGGCCCACGCGCGGAACTTCGACGAGATCCGTCGCCGGGCGGAGGCGTTGAGTAATACGCCCGTCCAGGTCATTCCGCAAGAGGACATTTTTTTCAACGCGCCACAGGGACGCTTGAAACTACGCATCCTTTCTGCTGACAAGGGCCAGCTCATCTACTACACCCGGCCCGACCAGGAGGGTCCCAAGCGTTCGGACTATCATCTCTACCAGACATCCGACCCGGGGAACCTCAGGCATCTTCTGGAGCTTGCGTACGGAGTCCGCGGCGTGGTTCGCAAGACGCGTTACCTGTACCTCGTCGGACAGACGCGCGTGCACCTGGACGACGTCGAAGGGCTGGGGCAATTCATGGAGCTGGAAGTGGTGCTGGAAGAGGGACAGAGTGATGCCGAGGGACAGGCGATCGCCGAAGACCTGATGGCCCGTCTCGGCGTGGAAAGGTCGGATCTGCTCGAAGGCGCCTATATGGATCTGCTGGAATCCCGCTAAAACCGGCAGAGACAATAAGCTCACGCCGCCGCCCACCGCTTCGCGGCTCTGCGAGATGGCGGCACTATTCGGGAAAAGTCAGCGCCGTCCCCGGCGCAGGGAGCACAATCGCTAACAGCTTTTTAGCACACCCGTTGGTTGGAAATTCGTGAAGAATCCCGGGATAGTATGATAAAATACCCCGCCGGGCGTTGTACCCTTCGCCCGCCAAAATCCTCCATAAAGTCACGAAAGGGCTTAAAACATGAAAGTAATGCTTCTCAAGGACGTTTACAAACTGGGCCGTGCCGGCGAAATCAAGAAGGTCGCCGACGGCTACGGACGCAACTTCCTGTTGCCGCAGAAACTGGCTGTGCTTGCCACCCCCGGTGCTCTCAAGCAAATCGAAAAGATCCGCTCGCAGGCGGAGATCCGCCGCACGGAGCTCAATTCCGAGCTCAAAACCCTGGCAGAGCAGATCAACGGTGTAACCGTTGTCTTTGCTGCCAAGGCTGGCGAAACCGGCAAACTGTACGGGTCGATCACCAATCAGGATGTCGCGAACGCCATCCAGGAGAAGACCCGCTTCGAGGTCAAGAAGCAGCAGGTCGACATGCAGCCCATCCGCAATCTCGGCGAGTTTACCGCCCATGTCCGGCTGACCATGGACCTGGTGCCGGAAGTCCGGATTATCGTCCATCGTGAGGGTGAGGCGCTGGAAGACAGTGCTTCAACACCGGCTCCCGCCGCGACTGGCGCTGCCGAGGCGCCATCAGCCGAATCGCAGACGGAAGAACAGGCTCCTGCTGCTGAGGCGACAGAAGCTTAGCTCTGCCTGTCATCCGCATAGCGCATCACCAGTCCATTCCCGCCGTAGGGCTGGGGTGCTGGTGATGTTTTCTTTTCCACCGGATAGCCGCGCTCATCCCGAGGATCGCTTCGGTTATCCACAGGATTGCTTCGCCTCTCCACAGGATCGCTTCGCTTATCATGACGCAAACCATCGGTCAGAGACTCAAAGCAGCGCGTGAGGAACAACGCCTCACGCTCGAAAAAGTATTCGAAGCCACGCGTATCCGCATGCAATACCTGCAGGCGCTCGAGGCGGACGATCTGTCCACTATGCCGTCGCCGGTGCAGGCGCGCGGTTACCTTCGCAACTATGCCGAGTTCCTGGGCTTCAATGCCGACCAGCTGCTGGAGGAAATGCGTCTTTTGAGCGCGCAGCCGCTCCAGGGCGAAGTGATTGGCCCCGCCGATGAGACGGCGCCAATCCCACAACCGGTGACTGCTCCTGAACCGGAGGTAACGCCTCCGCCAGCCGAGATTCCGGATTTGGTCCTGACCACGCCCATGCCGATCGAACAACAGGCTACCGAGTCGAGTGTGACCGTCCCGATCAAGGCTAAAGCGGGTCGCCGAAAGAAGACAGAGTCACAGCCGCAGCCCGCCCTGCCGGAACCGACCACCAAACGCCGCGGCCGCAAAAAGGCAGAGCCAGAGCCAGTCCCCGCAATAGATGTTCCGCCAGAGCCTGTTCCGGAGTTTGTACCTCCCGCGGAAGTCGTGCCAGAGCCGGTCGCGGAAGAGCAGCAGCCCGTTGCCGAGGGGAAGGCTGCTCCTGCCCTGGAGGAAAACATCGATACTTCGCCGGACGCGTCCCCGCCGATGGA
>DAITPI010000299.1:0-5810 GCA_036833655.1 Anaerolineales bacterium
ATCCAGGACCAGCAGGAGCTGCTTGGCGCGCAGGTAATCGATCAGGACATTGATGAGAGGGATTTGTGGAACTTCATGTAGCTCAAGAACCGAGGCGATCGCGGAGGGAATCAATGCCGGGTCAGAGAGCGGCGCCAGCTCCACGAGCCAGACACCATCCCGGAACTCCGATAACTGGTCCGCAGCAAGCTGCAGCGATAGGCGCGTCTTGCCCGTCCCGCCGGGACCGATCAACGTCAGGAGGCGCGCCGAACCGAGCAGTTTTCGGGCTTCCTGCATCTCGCGTTCGCGGCCGATGAAGCTTGTCAATTGCGATGGAAGATTATTCGGTAGAATGTTGAGCGATGTGAGGGCAGGGAAATCCTGCGGCAAATCGGGCGCCAGGAGCTGGAAGAGCTGGTCCGGTCGGACGAGATCTCTTAGCCGGTGCTCGCCCAGGTCGAGGAGGGATACATCCGGTGGCAAGTGCTCGCGAGCCAGCTCTGCCGTAACCGACGACAGCAAGACCTGTCCGCCATGCCCGACCGCCATGATGCGCGCAGCCCGGTTGAGTGCCTGCCCGTAATAATCGTTGGCGCGCAGCTCGGCTTCCCCGCTGTGCAAGCCCATGCGCACCCTGATCGGCAGATCACAGATGAGATTTCTCAGATCCCGTTGCGCGCACAATGTCGCCTGGACCGCATCGACCGCCTTCTCAAAAGCCCCGTGAAAGCCATCCCCGGTCGTTTTGATAACAGCTCCGTGATTGCTCTCGATCGCCGCGCGTAAGATCGAATCGTGCCGCGCCAACGCTTCCCGCATGGCATCGGGATCCTTCTCCCAGAGCTGTGTGCTGCCTTCGATGTCGGTAAAGAGAAATGTGACCGTACCCTCTGGCAAATTACCCATAAGTGCTCGCTTTTTTATTGATAAAAGGTTTTGCTGGCTCCGAGTATAACAGCCATGCCTGAGGACGCCAGACTACTCAAGTTCCACAGGATAAACCTGTCTTCGTAAGAATCGTATCCCATCCGACCCCAACCGTGCTTTTATCGTCATCGATCACGGCGAGAAGGCCCAATGGATATTCGGAAGAAGACTGCTGGGTGATCGAGATCCCATCGGTGTTGTTTACGCCACTAATGTTGATCTTTCCCAGGTATTCTTTTGTCTCGCGATGGAACACCTCGAAATCCGTCACATCTTCTTTCTGATCGGAGACCAGGATCAATCCCTCGCCGCTATCTGTGGTACCCGAGACACATTTGTAAACCCAGATACCCTCCGCATCGGAGTCAAAGATTGAGCGGTCCCCGAATGGCGAACCCGCCGGATTTCCATCCCGATCGTACACATACACGCCCGTTCGGCCGCCTTCGTCAGGGATGTACAACACCTGATAGAAGTCATCCCCGTACATAGTCTCCAGTCCCTTACTTGGCACGAAACTCCCAAGCGCCGCACTGGTCTCGGCATCGTGATAATAGACGATCTCATCGTACGAAACGTAGATTCTTTTCTCACGTCCTGGAAGAGTGAGCATCGTCAAATTGGGCTCGGACTTGCCGGCTGTTGCAGCCGTCGTGAAGCTCAGGGACTCGTCCCTATTCAGATCGGGCAAGCGAAACGCGCAGACATCGCTGCTCCCCCGCTGGGCGATGTACAGGATCTCGCGGTCCTGGTCCACCCAGACGCCATTGGACCGGTCGCCGCAGGCGATTGTCGTGAGCTGGGTCTGGAATGGATACCGGTAGACCTCAATAAAGGAGTTGCCTTTCGATGTCACGATCATCAGCGATTGGGTTGGATCTTCTGCCTCCCAGAACGAAATCGAGTCGACGTTGTCACCGTCGCCATGCACGTTGAACCTGATTTCGCCGGGGTCGATCGTCACGGTGCCGAACGGCTCAAGCTTAGGCGCACTGGAAGGCGTGGAAGTCTCGCCTGGCAAAGGGGCGCCAGTTTCCACGGCAGTCGGCATGGCGGTCTTTGTGGAATTCGGAATAGCAGAAATGGCTGTGGCGGCGTAACTTTGCGTGGGAATGGGCGTTGCAGGAACGCAGGAACTGGTAAGAAGCAAAATGAGTAATAGTCCACTCGTGAATTTCATAGATCTTTCCTTTTGTGAATCAGCGGGGGACCGGAGGCAACAGTTCCGGGCAAACCGCGAGAACCTTCGGCTCTTTTTGACGACGTTATGGCGATCGGAGCCAGACGGAATTATACGCGACAAGGCAGGTGCTGGTCCTCTTGTCAATTAAACGCATCTTGCCCGCGCCTGGCCCGCGGGCAAGAATTGTGGCAGGGAATTGATGAAGTGCCAGGTTCCCGGCTAATTCAACCAGTATGGCGCCTTAGCAGAATACCTATCCCATAGAGTCCCACTCCTCCGAACACGCCGATCAGATGGAATGGTAGAAAATTCATGATCTCCACAGGCTGACCGGCAACGAGCTTCAGGTAAAGGTACGGAGCCCAGACTAAGATTCCCAGCAGGATCAGCCCATGCCCGGCTGTGTGCAGCCAGTTCCTCCTGGCCGGAACCAGGCCCAGCTCTCTGCGCGCCGCCGAACGCAGGCGGGCGCCACCGATCACCCCGGCAAGGTGGAACGGCAGAAACCATATGAATGCAGGTCGTTGACCAATGACCCGCAGGAAGATGAACGGCACCCATGTAGAGACTCCCAGCCAGATGAGAGCCGTGCCGAGGCGATAACGCAACAGGAGATTGCCCAAAAGTCTTTCCTGTGTCACCATGTTTTGAACGCCTCCCCGGCAGCCGCCACGGTGGCCGCGATGATCTCTTCGTCGTGTGCAATGGATAGAAAACCTGCCTCGAACTGGGACGGCGCCAGGTAAACGCCATTCTCGAGCATTTTCTGGAAGAACTTGCCGAACCGGGCCTTGTCTGCGAGCTTGACGGTGTTCCAGTCCACAGGCCTTGTCTCGCTGAAGAAGAACGTATGCATGGTGCCGACGCGCGTCTGCTGGATGGGGACGCCGGCTCTTTCGGCTGCGGAGGCAATTCCCGCGTCGAGCTGCCGACCGCGCCGCTCCATCGCGTCCCACACGCGCTGCTCGCGGATCAAATCCAGGGTGACGATACCCGCGCTCATCGCCAGCGGATTGCCCGCCAGCGTCCCGGCCTGGTACATGGGTCCGGCTGGCGCGACCATTTCCATGATCTCCCTCTTGCCTCCATAGGCGCCAACCGGCAGCCCCCCACCGATGACTTTACCCAACGTCGTCAAGTCGGGCTGGATGTTGTAAAGCGCCTGCGCCCCGCCGCGATGGACGCGGAAGCCCGTCATAACTTCATCGAAGATCAAGACCGCCGCTTCCCTCTGAGTGATTACACGCAGTCCCTCGAGGAAGCCCGGCACGGGAGGGACAACTCCCATGTTCCCTGCAACCGGCTCGACGATCACTGCTGCGATCTGTCCCGGATACTTCTTGAACAACGCCTCTACAGAATCCAGGTTATTGAAGTCGGCAACCAGCGTGTCCTTGACTGTACCCGCTGGCACGCCGGGCGAATCCGGTAAGCCGAGTGTTGCGACGCCCGAGCCAGCCTGCACCAACAGGAGATCCGCATGACCGTGGTAGCAACCGTCGAACTTGACGATCTTGTCCCGCTTGGTGTACGCCCGCGCCAGCCGCAGAGCTGACATCGTGGCTTCCGTGCCCGAGTTGACGAAGCGGATCATCTCGATGTTCGGCATAAACTCCATCACGCATTTCGCCAACTCGATCTCCAGCGGGCTCGGCGCGCCATAGGAGGTGCCCCGGGTCGCGGCGTCCTGAATGGCTTCCACAACCTTGGGGTGGGCGTGGCCCGTGATCAACGGTCCCCACGAAAGGACATAGTCAATGTAACGATTGCCGTCCACATCGTAGAGATAAGGACCTTTACCACAGTCAATGAAAAGCGGCTGCCCCCCCACAGCCCGAAAGGCGCGCACCGGCGAGTCCACGCCACCAGGCAGGAGCATCTGTGCTTCTTGAAAGAGGGAAATGGATTTGGTGATGTTCATGAATTCTCCCGGAAACGTAGAGCGACATTCATGTCGCCATTCTTAACATGCGAGATAAATCTCGCGCTACATGGTCCACTGCCAGTTCCCCGGAATGGATGCAATCGGGGATGCCGATACCGCGATAGCCATTGCCTGCCAGCGCTAGCCCGGGATGCGCTCCCAGAGCAGTATCGATGCGCTTGAGAAGTTCGGGATGCCCAAGGTTGTACTGCGGCATGGCTTTCTCCCACACAAAGACGCGCGATAGAAGTGGTTCTGCAGTAACGCCAAGTGTGAGTTGCACTTCTTCTCGAGCAAGCGCAAGCAAATCCTTTTGATGCCAGGGAAGCTCCTGACCCGCGCGACCGATAAAGACGCGGAGGAGCGCATATCCCTCGGGGGCGCGATGCGGGAACTTGGTGGAGGTCCACGTGCAGGCAAGGGCGCGGCGCCCCGCGCGGCGCGGGATCACGTAGCCGTAACCGTCCAGGTCGCGCGGGATGTCGCTCTGGCGGTAGGCGAGGGAAACGGTCGCCGTCGAGGCGTAGGGGATGCTCTGCAAATCGGAGGCAAGTGACGGGTCCAGGGAAGCCAGTAACTCGCCGCTCACGAAGGCCGGTGTAGCAAGAACAACGGCATCCGCCTCCAGCGTCTCACCGGATTCCAGGACTACCTGGTAGCCGGAACCAAATTCCACCACGCAAAAGGCGCGCGTGCCAAGTCGCATATCAACACCTCGGGCTGCGAGACGTTCGACCAGCCGCTCGACGATTTCCGCCAGGCCGGTCGTGGGCGTCAGGAACGCAGACCGCGATCCCTGGACTGCCCTGCCGTTCGATTCTGCCCTCATTTTGAGCGCCCCACGCGCCAGCGAGCCGTATTTCAGCTCGAGGTCACGCAGGTAGGGGAATGTGGATGCAAGGCTTAGGAGGTCCCCGTCTCCCGCATAGATGCCGGACATCAAGGGCTCGATCAGATTCTCGTACGCCTCCCGCCCCAGCCGCCGGCTCACGAACGCGCCCAGGGACTCATCACCGTTCACGGGCTTTGCCGGGAGGACAAAATCGAATCCCATGCGCGCTTTGCTGAGCCAGGAGACCAACTGCGAGCTTAAGATTGCTTCGACGTTGGTGGGGATCATCATCGCCAGCCCATCTGGAAGGGGCAGCAAGCGGTTCCGGTTCAGCACATACGTATTCTTCTTATGCGGGTTTGTGCCATGCAAACGGTCACCCAGACCAAGCTCCTTGCAAAGAGCCACGCCCCAGGGCTTGGTGGCAAGGAAAGTATCCGGGCCGCCCTCGATAATAAACTGGCCCTCCTCGAAATCCACGCGGTCCGTAGCGATCTTGCCGCCCCAGCGCGAGCCAGACTCGAGCAGGGCAATCTGCGTATTGGGTCGTTTGCTCCCATAATAGGCGGCGGAAAGCCCGGCAATACCGCCGCCGATCACAATCACGTGAGTCATAACCAGCCTGCTTCCTGCGCGGTGCTGCGCACCAATCCTGCCAGCCCGCGAACCATGTCGGGAGCGTCGTTGAGCATCTCGATGCGTTCGAGCTGGATGCCAAGCTCCTGTGCCAGTCCTTGATAAACGATGTCAATATCGTAAAGAATTTCAACGTGCTCACACACAAAGCCAATCGGGCAGATCAAAATGTTGCGCCTGCCCCGCGCAGCATAGCGTTCCATCACCTCCGAGGCATCGGGACCCAGCCAGGGCTCGTTTGAGATCGCAGCCGATTGGAAGGCGAATTCATGCGAGCGTGGTCCGATACGCTTCATCAAAGCCTCCATGGTGGCATAGAGCTGAGA
>DAITPI010000300.1:0-5799 GCA_036833655.1 Anaerolineales bacterium
GTATTAGGCAGGATGTGACCCCAGACAATGCGGTTCGCCGAGGCGCCGAGTCCACGCGCTGCCTCTACAAATTCACGCTCTCGCAGCGAGAGCACTTGCGCCCGCACCAGCCTGGCATATACGGGCCAGCTTACGATGGCAATGGCGATCATGGCATTGGTCAGGCTGGGGCCGAGTGCCCCTGAGATTGCCATGGCTAAGATGAGGGCGGGAAAAGCAAAGAAAACGTCTGTGAGGCGCATCAAGCCTTCGTCCAGCCAGCCGCCAGCATACCCCGCGACCACTCCAACGAGCGTGCCGACACTGGCTGCCAATCCAACAACCACGGTCCCAATCAACAGCGATATGCGCGCGCCATAGATCATCCGGCTGAGCACATCCCGGCCCAGTTGATCGGTGCCCAACAAATTCGCTGCGGAAGGTGGCCTCAACCGGGTGGAGAGCACCTGTTTGAGGGGATCGGCCGGGGCGACGAGCGGAGCCAACAGCGCGATCAGAGCCAGGAAGGCGATCAAGACCAAGCCAGCCACGGTCAGGGGGCTGCGCCGCCAGGCCGGACGGCGGGACCGCGCCGGGGCAGCGAGTGACTCAACCATGGCGGATCCGCGGGTCGAGCCAGTGATATCCCAGGTCCACGACCAGGTTTGCGATCGTGTAGACAAGCGCGGCGAGCAGAGTGACGCCCATCACTGCCGGGAAATCGAGGCTGGTGGCTGAGTGGGTGGCATAGCGCCCCAGGCCCGGCCAGCTAAAGATGGTCTCGGTTAACACAGCGCCCGAAAGCAGGCTGCCAAAGGTCACTCCGATTGTGGTCACAGTAGGGATCAACGCATTGCTGGCTGCGTGGCGCCATATGACCCTCCCCTGGCGTAAGCCCTTAGCGCGAGCTGCCAGAACGTACTGCTGGTTGAGCACTTCGAGCATGCTCGAGCGCATCATGCGAGCAATGATCGCTGTGGAGAAATACCCCAGCGCCAGTGAGGGTAAGAGCAAATGCTGAACGCTGCTCGCGAAGGCTTTATAGTCCCCGCCCAACAGGCTATCCACTGTGAACAGACCGGTGACCATCGGGGGAGGCGGGATGAACTTGTCGATGCGCGCCCCGCCTGGCAGCCAGCCCAGGCGTCCATAGAAGAAGCCGATCAGGATCAGTCCCAGCCAGAAAATAGGGACCGATCCGCCGATCAGGGACATGATCCGCACAAAATGGTCGGGCAGACGGTTGCGCGCCGTGGCGGAGAGCACCCCGGATGGGATGCCGATCAGGATAGAGAGTAGCAACGCCGTGAGCGAGAGCTCAAACGTAGCGGGAAAAAAATTGCGCAGATCCTCAGCCACCGGGCGCCGGGTGCGCAGGCTGATCCCCATGTCGCCATGTAGCAGGCCGGTTATATAGATCCAATATTGCTCAGGAAGGGGCTTGTTCAGCCCATATTTCTCGCGGAAGGTCTCGATCTGGGCGTCGGTGGCGTGGTCACCGAGTGCCACCACAGCCGGGTCGGCAGGGACGAGGTGCGAGAGCCCGAACGTGATGATCGAAATCCCGATCATCACCGCCGCGAAACCGACTAATCGTCGAAGCAGGTAGGAGAGCAGAGTCATAATAAAGGCGAGACGCTATGCCAACAACGCTTCCGGCGCCGTGCGCTTTGCATGGCGCTAATGTTACTATAGGAATCGCCGCCATCCACAGGACGCTTTGCAGGAATGGCGGCGTGAGCAACAGGAGAATAGCCTTGCGAAGGAGATCCTTTGGCTCCGCCTCAGGACAGCCCTTCGCAAGGCTTTTGTTCGCTAAGCGATCTTGACGATCTTCCAGAAATCGGTAAAGCCCATGCCGTTCCACTCAAAACCCTGCACGGTGGAGCGGACGCCGAACAAGGCCGCCGGCTGGTAGAGGATCACATAGGGACCGTTGTGCATCACATAGTCCGTGATCTCCTTGTAGGCGGACTCGCGTTGGGCCTGATCTGTCATCAGCGCCGCCTCTTTCGCCTTGGCGGCAATGTCGGGATCGTTCCACGAGTTACGCCAGGCGATCACTTTTTGTTCGTAGTCGGTAAAGGGCGTCACGTTCGTGTCGGGATCGGCAAAGTCGGGACCCCAGTACAGCAGCGCCAGCTGGGCTTCCTGGGCGCGGTAGGCATTCAGCAGCTCGGCAAACGTTACTTGCTTGATATTCACCGTCACCCCGATCTGCGCCCAGTCCGACTGGAGCTTGGCAGCCAGGTCGGACCACTGCACGCCGCCCGGCGCCGCGCCTTCTGGGATCAGCATCTCGAGGCTCACATCGCTGACCCCGGCTTTTTCCAGCAGTGCCTTGGCGCCTTCCACATCCTGCTGGAAGGGTGTGTCGCTGTCATAGCCGAACATCGGGGCTGGAATGATGCCCTGGATCTTCTGGGCATTGCCGGAAAGCAGGTCGTTAACGATGCCATCGTAGTCGACGGCCATGCGCAGCGCCTCACGCACTTCCACCTTGTCCAGGGGCTGCACAGCAACATTCATCCCTACGTAGAACAGCCGCAGATCCTGGCCTTTGACGGTGGTCGCATCTCCGCTCAGGGTCGCCAGTTGCTCGGCAGTCAGATTCATGGCAATGTCGACATCGCCTCGTTTCAGCTCCGTTAACTGGTTCGTCGAGTCAGACACATGCCGGATCAGGACCGAGGTCAGGGCTGGCTTATCTCCGTTGAAGTTGGGATTGGCAGTCAGAAGCACTTCCGCACTTGGGGTCCAGTGATCGATCACGTAGGCGCCGCTGCCGGCGGAATGATCGAGCAGCCAGGTCGAGCCATGGTCATCGCCTTCATTGGGCTGCACTTCTTTGGAGTCCACGACGCTGGCAACCGTGTTGGTCAACACCGCCAGAAACGCGCCGGGGCTCGCGGTCTTGGGCAGATTGATCTGGACCGTCTCGGGATCCACTGCTGTGACGCTCTCAGCCGTCAGTCCACCTACACCGGTAAACAGGAACGCGGGGGAGCCGTTGATGGCGATCACCCGGTTGAAGGAATATACTACGTCGTCGGCGGTGATCGGGTTGCCGCTGGCGAACGTATTGCCGGGGTGGAGCTTGAAGGTCATCTCCCAGTGATCGCCGGCATCTGTGGTCTCCCAGCTATCGGCGAGGCCGGGCTTGATGGTCTGCAGGTCTGAGCCCTCGAATGTCACCAGGGTCTGGTAGACGTTGTGGGTGATCAGGATGCCGCTATACTCGTACACCACCGCTGGATCCAACGTGATCAGGTCATCGATATTGCTATCGATGACCAGCGTGTTCTCGACGCTGATGGGAGCTTCGGTCGCGGGCGGCTCGGTGGCAACCGAAGGTTCGGTCGCTGCGGCCGGGGGCTCAGTGGCCTGTGGCGCTCCCGGGGCAGCGGTGGGCGCCGCCGGGGCGCAGGCTGTCAGAATCGCGAGCGCGACAGAAATGAAAATCAGCAGGGAACTTCGTTTTGACTGGTACATCTCGTCCTCCTCAGGAAAGTGGTTTGGAATTTCTAAAACGAAACTTGACTGGAATGTCAAAAGAAAGGGGGCGTGGGAACGAGCTTAGAGCAGCCTAGCACTTCCTCCGAATACAGAAGCAGGTGCGGGGTGGTTCTGAAACTGGATGCCAATGTCTGAGGGACATATCAGAGAAATGCGGCTCAATTCGGCGAGAATTACCGCATGCCGACATTATAAGTTTGCGAGGCAGGCATGTCAACGGTCGTGGAGAACTGGCTTAAAAGGAGCCAAGCGACTCCCGTCCGTTTACTTTCGTTGATCTTTTTTTTCAAGCAAGGAGCTAATTTCAGACATCGCCTCTGAAACCGTAACATCCTCGACCAGCGCCCATTCCTGGCAAAGCACGCGCAGGGTAGACTCCAGAAACCCGCTAATCGTCCCATAGGCCGGCTTGTGGGCAACAAAGGCGGACAGGTCGCGGACCACTTCACACTGCGCCGCGATGGTCCCCTGCTTGAGATGCGCCACCAGTGTAGACTGGCGCACGCGCCCGTCGTCCGTCAAGGGCAACGGACTGGATTTCAGGATCTCACGGCATTGGACAAGTTCACGTTTACTGGCTAATCTACGCACCCCCGAATTCGAGAGGTCTACTGGCACCCAGACGATGCTACCACCGGGAATTTGAATCTCATAATATTTCCGGCTATCCCCGCGTTCAAATTCCCGGTCTTCCAGCTTAACGATCTGTCCCACCCCATGTTGTGGATGAACAACTCTCTCGCCAATCTCGAACATGGAGTATGCTACCATCATTAATAGCGCCGCCGATTGGTGTTGCCTCCCCGGTTTTGGCGGAAACCGCCGCCATTGCGCTCTTCACGCGGGCGAGCGATGCTCACCGCCAGCTGGCGCTCGTCCAGGGTGTAGCCATTGAACATACTAATGGCTTTCTGGACCTCACTCTGTGAACCCATTTCCACAAAGGCAAATCCTTTGGATCTCTGGGTGCCAGGTTCCTTGATCAGCGCAACCGAGGTGACATTGCCGGCTTGCATGAAAAGCTCCCGCAGGCTTTGTTCCGATGTCGCATAAGATAGATTCCCAACATACAATTTTGTTTCCATTCTCAGCTCCTGTAGAGAGTAGTCGTGGACGTTTCGTTTAAGGAAAAGCCGCCAACCCTAATAGCGGGTTGACGGCATGAGAAGCGCACTCGACCTTTTATAAGATGGTTCGATTATATCATTGTTTATTTGGTCGTCTCCCGGGCAGACCCGATGATTTACAGGCACATTGCCACGTTCAGCCGGGTAGTTCCGCTGGTTATAAGGATAGACATCCAGGCTATCATCAGGTGGATTCGTCCCTGCTCAAGCGCATTAATCAATTCCTTATATGAGCATTGTGTAAGCCATGGTATATTTCTAGGCTCTCGACCACCTGACCTTATCTTTGTTTGTTAAAGGCTGGATAAAATTGGTGCAGAAGGAATTTGCATGCCTACCCTGGCTATTGTATGAAATAACTATCCTGGAATATTTATGAGAAGAAAAAATTACTATGTTCTTGCAGCCATTGTCCTTTTGTCGCTTGGGCTCTTTGTAGGCTTTTACGTTCTCGATCTTCAGAAACCTTCAGATAACTTCGGCAAAACCGGCGTGACCACAGCTACTACAGCGCCATCCCCCACCGTAAAGATCACCTCGCCACCCGCCGCGGGAATAGGACCGATAAACCTGACGTACAAACAGGGCGGCATATGGTTGACACCGGCCGAAATTGCCCAGATTCCCACGGACAATCCCGGATGGGATTCACTGGTTACCTGGGCAGGGAAACCCATGGATATTGTCGGGGACCTGCCGTGCACGGCAGGCGAAAATACTCGGGGTGTGAAATGCAAGGATGAAAATGAAACACCCCGCGTGATGTTTGCCAAAGCGATCGTCGGCCTGCGAACAAACGATCAGACGATGATCGACGAGGCCAAGGCGGAGCTGGATAGAGTCCCCGAAGCCGTTCAAACGTGGACGGAAGTGACGCCCAGTAAAGACCCCAAATGGGGGCAACGGCATATCCCCTTAATTGCGGTAACCTCGAATATTCTGGATTACCGCCCACCCGCATTGCTGGCAGCCTTGAACAAAGTAGTAAGAGAGTACACCTGGGGGGATGGCGAAACGATTGAAGAGAATGCCTTCCTGGGATTGGGGAACCTGCCTTCGCATGGACGATGGGCCCTGATGAGCGTTGCCTATCTTGACGAAGATTTCGCGACGATAAATCAAGTCGTCAAGGCAGAGGCCAAGTTCCTGGGCGAGGAAAACTGGGGCGGCGTTCCGA
>DAITPI010000301.1:0-5797 GCA_036833655.1 Anaerolineales bacterium
CGCTCAAGCGCACAGGCATCACCACTGTGGGTGATGTGCTCGACCTGCTGGAAAAGGGCGAAACGGCGGTCATGTCCATTCGCAATTTTGGTGAGAAAAGCCTGGATGAGCTCCGCCAGAAAATGCGCGAAAAGGGCTACATGAAAGACGAAACGACTTCTGCGGAGTAATTAACAATGCGACATCAAGTATCAGGCTATCGATTAGGAAGGACCTCCGGCGCACGTCTGGCGCTGCGTCGCAACCTTATCAAACAATTCTTTATCCATGAGCGGATCCAGACCACCCGCGCCAAAGCGAACGCGATCCGCGGCGAAGCCGAACGGCTCATCACGATCGCGCGCAACAGCGCCGAGGCGGACGATTCCAAGAAGGTTCATGCTCGCCGCCTGGTGATTGCCAAGCTTGGCGACAACCAGGTGATCAAGCGTCTTTTTGATGAGATCGCGCCCCGCTTTGCCGGCCGCAACGGCGGCTACACTCGCATCGTCAAGCTCGGACCCCGCATGGGGGATTCGGCAGAGATGGTGATTTTGGAATTGGTCGAAGAATAATCTGTACGCAGTAGACAGAGTCCAGTAATCGATCACCGAATGACTGCCTACTGGCTACTGATCACTGAACATGGCACGTTACCAACTGACTCTTGCCTACGACGGCACGGACTTTTTCGGAAGCCAGCGGCAGGACTCATCCACCGGAGTGAGAAAGCGAACGGTACAGGGCGAGCTCGAAAAAGCCCTGTCGAGACTCGGGTGGACAGGGCGCTCGGTGTTGATGTCCGGAAGGACGGACACGGGCGTACACGCGGCTGGACAGGTTGCCGCGTGTGACCTGAACTGGTCTCACTCTGAAAAGGATCTCGTCCGCGCGCTGAACGCTGCCCTGCCCGCCGACATGGCGATCCATCAGGCACGGATGGTCCACGCCGAGTTCCATCCGCGTTTTGATGCGACCTCCCGTTGTTATCGGTATTGGCTGTTCTGCCAACCTCTGCGGGACCCCATCCGAGAGCGCTTGGGCTGGCGGGTCTGGCCACCGGTCGACGTCGAAATGCTGGGAGAGGCTGGCCAGCTCTTCCTCGGTACGCACGATTTCTCTGCCTTCGGTTCCCCGACCACTCCCAGAGGCGGGACCGTGCGGACCGTGATGAGAGCCGAATGGTCTCAGGTCCACGACAGCGAAGACGAGTGGCGTTTCGAGGTGCAAGCCGATGCCTTCTTGTACCGGATGGTGCGGAGGCTGGTGTTCGTCCAGGTGGCGGTTGCACAGGGAAAAGTCCCAGTGCAGGCGATCGCCCGTGCTTTAGCCGGGCCGCTGCCGGCCGGGAAGGCAAACGAACTCCTTGCGGGATTGGCTCCCGCGCACGGCCTGATGCTCGTCGACGTGACCTACCCGGGACAAGAGTCAACTGAACAATAAGAAATGAGTTTTGCATAGTCTGGACGCCAATGACGTCTCATGCGAGGCGAGTAAAGCTGTCAAAGAAACGGAGAATCAGAAAGTGTACAAGTCGTACTATCCGAAAGCAAGCGAAATCGAACGCAAGTGGGTGCTTGTGGATGCCGACGGGCAAAACCTCGGACGGACTGCCACGCGCATCGCACACGTTCTGCTTGGAAAGCACAAACCGACCTTCACGCCCGGCGTGGAAATGGGCGATTACGTGGTGGTCATCAACGCAGAACGCGTCACCGTAACCGGCACCAAGACCAGCACGAAACTGGAAACCAAGATGTACCACCGCCATTCGAATTACCCCGGCGGATACAAAGCCATCTCGCTGCGAGACCAGCTGCAGCGACATCCGGATCGTGTGCTGCGCGCCGCCGTCTGGGGCATGCTGCCGCACAATCGCATGGGACGTGCATTGCTGAAGCGGCTGAAGATCTATGCGGGACCCAACCATCCGCATACGTCCAATCACCCTGAGCTGCTGGTTACGAACGAGAAGTAAGGAAAAAGGAAAGAATTTATGGCACAGTATTATGAAGCAATCGGCCGCCGCAAGGAAAGCACTGCCCGCGTCCGCGTGGCAAGTGGCTCCGGCACGTTTACCGTAAATGAAAAGGACGCGGTCACGTATTTCCCGCGCATTGGCGACCTGCAGGATGTCCTGCGGGCATTCAACGCGGTTGGGCAGGATGCAAACAAATATGACATCAGCGTCAAGGTGAATGGCGGCGGCGTATCCGGCCAGACGGAAGCCGTGCGGCTGGGGCTTGCCCGGGCGCTTGTCCTGATCGATGGTACCTGGACATCTGCGCTGCGTAAGAACGGTTTGCTGACCCGCGACGCCCGCGTCAAGGAACGCAAGAAGCCGGGCCTCAAGAAAGCCCGTAAGGCGCCAACTTACACCAAGCGCTAGTTTGGTTTCAGGAGTCACGTGTCAGGTTTCAGGTCGCACGTGGCTGATGTAGAATCATAGACGTAATGCGTGGCGTCCGTCTCGCATTACGTTTTGTGTTTAACGAGAATCTGGAGTCTGACAGCTTGCTGTCGATCGTTGAGAAGAGAGTCCCATGGATCTTTCCCTAATTGCCAAAGTTTTCGAAATGCTGCAAATCACACCGCCGTCCAGACTTGCCTTACTCGACGCGCGGACTCTTGCCTCCGCGCATGTGCCGCCCTACCCGCCCGATATGCCGGTTCTGCTGACGAATATTGATTCCCAGGAATTAGCACTCCATTTAAAGGATATTTTACTGACGACCTATCCAGAGGAGCATGAGGTATTCGCTCTGCGGGGGAGCGAGAAGAAAGAGGAAAGACCGGCAGCGCTCGGTGATTTCTTTGAGGAAGAATATTCCCTGTATGTACCTGCCCTGGGTGAAGGCACGTCCTTGGAGTCTTTTGCGGAGATCGTCGCCCACCTGCGTGCGCCTAATGGCTGCCCGTGGGACCGCGAACAGACCCACGAAACCTTGCGGAAGCACCTGCTCGAAGAGTCGTACGAGGCAATCTCTGCGATCGATTCCGGCGATTTTGCCGACATGCGCGAGGAATTCGGCGATCTGCTGTTGCAGATTGTGCTGCAATCGCAGATCGCGAACGAGGAGGGGCAGTTCAACATCAATCAGGTCATCCATGGAATTCATTCCAAGATCGTGCGGCGACACCCGCATGTGTTTGGGGATCTGGAACTGGAAGACGTTGACGGAGTCCTGGCAAACTGGGAGAAGCTGAAGGAAAAGGAAAGAAGTGAGAAGAGGGAGAACGGAGAGAAGAAAGAGGAAAGGGGCCTGCTCGATGGGGTCCCGCTCGCCCTGCCTGCTCTGAGCCAGGCGCAGGAATACCAGGACCGCGCGGCCCGGGTGGGCTTTGACTGGCCCGAGATCGAAGGCGTGCTCGACAAGGTCAGGGAGGAGATCGAAGAGATTAAGAATGCCGAGACCGATTTCGAGCTGGCTTTGGAGATCGGAGACCTGCTCTTTGCGCTGGTGAATGTGGCACGCTGGAAGAATGTGGATGCCGAGTCCGCGTTGCGCGGGACCAACATGAAATTCAAGAAACGCTTTTCTTATGTGGAGCAGGGGGCGAGACAGCAGGGACGTGGGCTTTCCACGCTCTCGCTGGATGAGATGGAAACGCTCTGGCAGGAAGCCAAAGCGCGTGGCATTTGAGCTAGCCTCCCACGGATGGGAGGCGTCTTCATCTCAGCTCATCACCCGGCTTCGATCTCGTCAATGGCTCGTTTTGCCTCGGCAAGACCGGCGCCTGTCAGTTCACGGTAGATCTTAATGGCTTCGATCTTGTTGCCGCGTCGCAAGGCAGCCTGAATTTCCGGAGAGCGGACCGGATCTTCACCGGGGTCAGCGTCGCTTATGTTGAGCCTTTTATACAGGTATTCCAGCCTGTCTTCCAGCTCGCGCACGCGGGATTGTAAGAGTTGAAATTCGGCCTCTGTAGGCATTCGTCTCCTTTGTGGCTATCCCTTGTCCAACGAACAAGCCATCATATGGAAGTCGTAATACTTTCCTTCGAAAAAAAGGGCACGCGGCTCTGTTGCATAGATCTCGAATCCGCAGCGCTCGTAACAGTGGATGGCAGACGTATTCACTGCTGCCACGCCCAGTTTTGCGATCACAATGTTTCTCGCTTTTGCCCAGGACAGGCACGAATGCATCAATTCTCCGGCGATGTGCAAGCCGCGCCATTCAGGCTTAACGTAGACGCCCCAGACCCAGGCGCTGTGCCTGGTCTTGGGTGAGCCGCCACGCGCAATCCCGGTCATTGCAATGAGTTTGCCATCGTGCTCGGCGAGGAGAATCGTTGACTCGTCAGCTTGCATGGCGAGCATGTCCTCCCAGTGTTTGAGCGGCTGGCTCAGGTTTCGCTGGTAATCTGCGGAGAAGGCCACTGGACTATCCTGCAGAGCGCCGAGGCGCAGCTCACGGAATGGAACGGCATCTGTGGGTGCTGCTTCACGAATGATGATCTGGCCGAGCAGCGTATTGAGCGACCGATTCATCGATTGCAATTGAAACGAGCCAGCGATGTCTCAAACAGACCTGCGGCAGAGCCTTCGTCGGGTGTGTACGCCTTCCAGGCGAAGACGCGCTCGCCGCAGGTCCAGGCGGCTGCCCCACCGAACGGCAGGACCGGGGTCGCCGTGGTGGTGATCGCCGTGTAGATGACGTTCATATCGCGAATCAGCTTCACGTCCAAGTTGCCGACGCGGGTGTCGATCCCATCGTCGAGGATCAGCTCGAGCAGGAATTGCGGGTCGGCTGTGCCGGGTGAGATCTGCCAGATCACCTGGATAAAGAGGTTAGCGTTGTAGGACGCCAGGATTCCCTGGGTGTAGCTACTGGGCGCGCCAGCGTTTTGCTGGGCACTGACATCGAAGAACGCCATATCCTGTGGGTGGCCCATGCAGAACTGGTATTCGCAAAACAGGCCACGCAGGTCGAGAGCGGTGGGGGTCGGATAGGCCGTGGGGACGGGGTTTGGCGTAGGGGTGGGGATTGCCGATAATGTGGCTGCGACTGCCTGTTGAATTTGCAGGTTTGGATCGGGTGTGCTGCGCCCACAGGCTGTTACAATGAGCAATAGAAGAAGGATCAGAACGCGAAAATGCATGCGTTCGATTATACATTTATTCGGAACATTATCTTCGGAGTAGGCGTCTACCAGACGAAAAGGAGTACGAATGAGAAGAGTTTTGTTTGTTATCAGCCTGCTGATCATTGTCCTTGCCGCTTGCGCCCCGGTCGCGGCAACGGAACAACCAGGCAGTGAGGAGCCCGCCGCGCCGACGGAGACTCCCGTTGACGTGACGCCCGCCCAACGGGCGGCCCTGGAAGCCCTTTCTGAGAAGCTGGGGCTGCCTGTCGCTGAGATCAAGATCCTCTCTACCGAAGCCGTGACATGGCCCGATGGCTGCCTGGGCATCGTCCGGATTGGCGTGATGTGCACCCAGGCCCAGGTTCCCGGATTCCGGATCATGCTGGAAGCCAAAGGAGAGCCGTATGAGTTCCATACCAACCGGGATGGGACGATCGCTCTCCCGGCGGAGGCTGCCGGTGTGTCGGAACTGGCTGTCATCAAGCAGCTGGCTGCCAATCTGGGCTTGAAGGAGAGCGACATCTCGGTGGTCAGCAGCGAACCCGTCGAGTTCGGGGATGCCTGTCTGGGGGTTGCTATGGAGGGTGTAGCCTGTGCCCAGGTAGTGACACCCGGCCGCATCATTGTGCTCGAGGCAAAAGGGGTTCAGTTTGCCTATCATACGAGCGAGGATGGCAACCGGGTTCAGCCAGCGACCATTGCCATGGTCTGGAAGCGCGAGGGTGGGATC
>DAITPI010000302.1:0-5797 GCA_036833655.1 Anaerolineales bacterium
GTCGAAGATCCGTGACAGAAAATCTAACTGTATCATGATCCACCTTAAGTCTATTATCGTCCGTGAACTGGACTCGCCTGTGACATTCCTGGTGGGCGAAAATAGGTTATATTTGTTGGACGAGCCCGAGGCAATCGCCCACACGCCAGCTGAGCTTTATTGCTGCCATGAAACAGATGCTCGAGGAAAATGCGCAGTTCATCATCGCCACTCATTCGCCGATCATCCTGGCATTTCCCGGGGCAACCATCCTGAACTTCAAAGAAGGGCACATTCAACGAGTACAATATGATGACCTGGAGCATGTGCAGCTCACGAAGGCATTCTTGAACAACCCTGCGAGTTATTTGCGGCACCTGTAAAATGACAGAATTATCTCCGGTACGGATTCTCGCGATCGAAACCTCCTGCGATGAGACGGCTTGTGCCGTCATCGAAAATGGACGCGCACTCCTGGCTTCCACCGTTGCCTCGCAGATGGATATCCATGCGCGTTATGGCGGCGTCTTCCCTGAGGTGGCCTCCCGCCAGCATGTGCTCAGCATCATCCCTGTGGTGGAGCAGACCCTGGCTCGCTCGAATGTCAGCTTCGATGATATCGATGCGGTGGCGGTCACGCGCGGTCCCGGCCTGGCAGGATCGCTGGTTGTCGGCATGAACATGGCGAAGGGGATCGCGCTGGGTCGGAACCTCCCGCTCATTGGCGTGAACCATCTCGAGGGACATATCTACTCCTCCTGGATCTACAACGCCGGTGAAAATGCTCCTCCCGAACCGGAATTTCCCCTGATGGCATTGCTCGTCTCCGGTGGGCACACGGAGCTCAATCTCATGACCGATCATCTGACCTACCGGCGTCTCGGCGCCACGCTAGACGATGCCGCGGGCGAGGCGTTCGACAAGGTCGCCCGCCTGCTGGGACTCCCATACCCCGGCGGACCCTCGGTCCAGCGCGCTGCGGAGACCGGCGACCCGACTCGCTTCAAGTTCCCGCGTGCCCGGCTCGACAGTGCCTATGATTTTTCCTTTAGCGGATTGAAGACGGCGGTCTTGTACGAGGTGAACGATCTGAAGAAACGAGGGGAAACGCTGCCTGTGGAGGACCTGGCTGCCTCCTTTCAGGCTGCGGTCGTCGATGTGTTGTTCAACAAAACGATTCAAGCCGCACGGGACCATCATGCGAAAGAGATTCTCGTCGCAGGCGGCGTCTCTGCCAACCGCGCCCTGCGGGAAGCGTTTCAGTCCCAGGATGAGTTCAAGGTTCATATCCCCGCGTTCTCCCTGTGCACTGATAATGCGGCGATGATCGCGGCGGCCGGTTACTATCGTTATGCTCTTGGTCACGTCTCCGGCCTCGATATCGATGTCCAGCCAACGTGGCCATTGTCGTCATAAAGAAACCCTCCCCCGATTCCGTGAGCTTCGGAATTGGGGGAGGGTGCCTGCGTTAGCAGGCGGGTGGGGGCTTAAAAACCCAAACCGCCCTTGGCTTGCCCGAGCCGTAGGCGGTTTGTAAAGGAGAATGCATCCTTCATTATAGCCAGCGACTTTAAGGGAACCTGAACAAAACCTGAAAGCAAACTAAGAGTTTCTCAATCCAGTTTATCAAGGGCGGACCGTAGCGCGTCGAGCGAGATAGGACCTTCACGTAAAACTCGTAGCTCAGACGTAGTGCAGTCCACAAGCGTAGACGGGACTCCGCCCGGGGTCCTTCCGCCATCGAGGATCAGGGGGATCCTGCCTCCCAACTGCTCGTAGACTTCCCGGGTTGTGACCGGGCTTTGCGCTCCTGAGATATTGGCAGAGGTCACCGCCATCGGTCCTGCTGCACGCAACAGGGCACGTGCCACCTCGTGGTCCGGGACACGCACGCCGACGGTAGAGGTGGCAGAGACCGCCTCAGGCAGATCGAGACGCTTCGGGACGAGGATCGTCAAAGGTCCGGGCCAGAAACGATCCGCCAGCCTGCGGGCGACAGCAGGGATATCCGTTCCCACGTTCTCCAGATCCGTTGCATCTCCAAGCAGCACCGGGATCGCCTTTTCCACCGGGCGGTCCTTCGCGGTGTAGATGGACTCGACAGCCTGCCCGTCGAACGCCAGCGCCCCGACTCCATAGACCGTGTCTGTCGGGAACGCAACCAGGCCGCCGGAGTGCAGCACTTCCAGTGCCCGGGAGATTGCTAGTGATGAGGAAGCCAAAAGGACTTCGGTGTTCATAGGCTTAGAGATTGATCTCGAGAAGCCGGTCCCGCCCCGTAAGATCCTGGTGCAGATGAATCGTTGCCTGCGAGAAGAGGTCGTACGCCAGGTTGAGCGCCTGGATGCCGCGCGTGGCTTCCAGCTCGAGCAGAATCATGCCATTCGGGGCGAGCCACTCGGGACCGATATCCAGCAAGCGCCGGATGAGCCGCAGACCATCCGGGCCCCCATCCAGAGCCAGCGTTGGCTCGCGCCCATAGACAGGCAAGCTCTGCAGAGTTTCTGTGGGGACATAGGGAAGGTTGGCGCAGATCAAGTCGAAGTGGCGCTCGGTCGGCAGCGTTTCGATATGATGCGGCAGCAGGTCGCATTGCACAAAGTCGATACGCTGGAGCACGTCAAACTTGCTGGCGTTCCTGCGGGCAACCTCCAGGGCTTCCTGCGAGATATCCGTTGCCAGCACGTGCACATCCGGCACATTTACGGCGATGGATACCGCGATCACGCCCGAGCCTGTGCCGACGTCGGCAACGGTTCGCCGCACGTTGGACTCTTGCAGCCAGGCAATGGCTTTCTCGACCAGTAGCTCGGTCTCGGGACGGGGGATCAAAACATCCGGTGTAACATCGAACTCCAGCCCGAAGAACTCCCAATGTCCCAGCACGTACGGAAACGACTCGCCGCTCTCCAGCCGTCGTAGCGAGTCTTCTAGCTGCTTTTCCTGTTCAGTGCCGAGCGTGAGCTCAGGGTGAGCCATCACCCAGGTGCGCGGCATGTCCAGGATATGGGCAAGGAGCACTGCCGCATCCAGGGCTGGTGTATCGCTGAGGGGAGTCAGCCTGTTTGTTATCTCTGAGAGGAGAGCTAAGGCAACCATACTATAGAGGAGGGCGGCAGTGCAACTGCCGCCCTCGCTGAACAATCTTATTCGTCTTCCACGCCGCTCGTTGCGAGGCGCTCGGCCTCGTCCCGGGTCGAGAGCTCATCGATGAACTCGTCGATCCCGCCGTCCATGACCGCGGGCAGGTTATAGATCGAGAGCCCAATGCGGTGGTCGGTTACGCGGTTTTGGGGATAGTTATAGGTGCGGATCTTTTCGGAGCGCTCGCCGGTGCCCACCTGGGAGCGACGATCCGATTCGATTTCGGTGCGGCGTTTCTCTTCTTCCAGCTCGTACAGGCGGGCGCGCAAAATGCTGAGGGCGCGCATCTTGTTTTGCAGTTGCGACCGCTCGTCCTGACAGGTCACGACCATGCCGGTTGGCTTGTGATACAGCCGGACCGCTGTGGAGTTCTTCTGCACGTTCTGGCCACCGGCGCCGGAGGAGCGATAGACTTCGATCTCGATGTCGCTTTCGGGGATATCGATCTCCACCTCATCCACTTCGGCGAGCACTGCCACCGTTGATGTCGACGTATGAATCCGACCCTGCGCTTCGGTCGCGGGCACGCGCTGGACACGATGGACGCCCGACTCATACTTCAGCTTTGAATAGGCGCCCTTGCCGCGGAGCTCGAAGATGATTTCTTTGTAGCCGCCGACTCCGATGGCATTCTCAGACAGGATCTCCGATTTCCAGCGCTGCCGGTCGGCGAAACGCTGGTACATGCGGAACAGATCCGCGGCGAAGATCGCGGCTTCATCTCCGCCCGTGCCGGCGCGGATTTCCACGATCACGTTTTTCTCGTCGCGCGGGTCCTTGGGGACCAGCATGCCCTTGATCTCGTTTTCGAGGCTCTCGATCTTAGGGGTCAAGTCGGTGATATCGGCATCTGCAAGCGCGATCAGCTCCGCGTCTTTCTCGGTCGCCAGGATCGTCCGGGCTTCTTCCAGGCTTTTGACGGCCTGGCGGTACTCGCGCGCTTTCTCGACGATCGGCTCCAGGTCCACGCGTTCCTTATTGATATCGGCAGCGCGCTGGTAGTTGTTGCCCACCTCGAGCAACTCATTTCCAAGCTGTTCGTAGTGTTCTTCGATGCCTTTTAATTTATCAAGCATAAAATCCTTCTTGTCGAACGGGATGCTTCGTGCAGCCCGCCTTGCTCACATTGCGTAATAAAGCGCGGCAACTTTCCACCGCGCGGCTTGGATTATACACGCGAAACACGCCGCAAAAGCGGCAGTGTGGACCGGTGAAGGGTAGATCTAAAATCGTGTGAGCGAGAGCACCATCGAGAGGATCAGCATGAGGGAGAACGCGACGAAAACGATCTGCAGAATTCGGGTGCGTCTCGCGCTGCTCCTTTCACTGGCGGTCAGTTTCTTGTTTGTTCTCTTATTCTTCATAGCCTACTTGATACTCATATGTTTCTGCAGGGCGGATTCCATCGCCCGCTCGATTTCTTCGATTGTCACAGGCTTGATCAGGTATCCATCCGCGCCCATTTTAAGTGCCTTGTCCACCATCACATCCGAAGCCTCTGACGAGAGCATGAGGATAGGCAGGTCTTTCCATTCCTCCCGCCGGCGCAGGAATTCCAGCAGGTCCAACCCAGAGATCTCTGGCATGCTGATATCCAGCATCAGCAGGTCGGGGCGTTTGCCGGTGAGCAGGGTCTGGGCGGTGGAGCGGGCGCCGGGAAATGCCACCACCTCACAATCCAGCATCTTCAACATCAGCCCGATTGCACGGTTCATTTCCTCATCATCGTCGACGATCCAGACTTGTCTCATTCCAGGTGTGCCTTGATGGAGCTCGCCACGTCTTCCGGGACCACCGCTCTCAGTTCCTCGATGGAAGCCTCTCTAATCTTATCCACGGAGCCGAAATGTTTCAAGAGGGCTTTTCGGCGAGTCGGTCCGATGCCGGGGATGGCGTCCAACTGCGATGCCATACCCAGCTTCTGGCGCTTCTTGCGGTGGGCAGTGATCCCGTAACGGTGTGCCTCGTCCCGGATGCGCTGGACCAGGTACAGCGCCTGGGAGTGTCGCGGCAGCAACAGCGGTTCGGACCTGTGCGGGAAGAAGATCTCTTCGCGCTGTTTCGCAAGCCCCACAATGGGAACTTTGTCCGTCAGCTCGAACTTCTCGAGTACTTGCACGGCGCGGCTCAGCTGGCCCTTGCCGCCGTCGATGATCACCAGGTCCGGCAGCAACGAGAAGGAGGCATCCGGCTTGGACCCCGGATCCGCCTCCATTTGCTGGGCGCCGCGCCACCGGCGGAAGCGGCGCGTTAACATCTCCTCCATCGAGGCGAAATCGTCCGGCGCGCCGATCACGCTCTCGATATTGAATTTGCGATAGAGCTTTTTGTCCGGGACCCCCTGCGTAAAGACCACCATCGCGCCGACAATCGCTGTGCCCTGCGTGTTGGAAATATCGTAGCACTCGATCCGGTTGGGCGGCTCGGGGAGATGGAGCGCCTCCTGCAACTCCGCCAGGGCTTGTTCCTGTTTGTGCGTGTCCGCCTGCCACTGCGCCTTCAGGGCTTGCAGCGTTTCGGTGGCGTTCTCAGTTGCCATCTGGACCAGCTCGCGGGGCTGGCCCTCTTTGGGAACAAAGAACTCGACCTTCTCGCCGCCGCGCCTGGAGCGCAGCCACTGGCTGATGATGCGCGCCTCCTCGATCTCCTGCGGCAGCATCACCTGCTGGGGGAT